>NZ_CADBFF010000024.1:0-38694 GCF_902793885.1 uncultured Succiniclasticum sp. | reverse complement strand
TGAGCGGACCGGTACTAATCCGTCGAGGGCTTGATTTAAAAGATTGTGAGTGAGGACGCGTAAGTGAGTAGTTTCTTCTGTAAAGTTTTGAAGGTCTGGGAAGACCTGAAGGAAGAATGAGGATTTTCAGGGGTTATGCAAGGAAGGCAAGCGATGGGAGATGATACTGGCGTATATCGACCGAGCGAGCCGCAGGCTGACGAAGCAGAAACCTGAAAATACCATTCAGAAGATCCGGTGACGATGGCTGAGAGGTACCACCTGTTCCCATCCCGAACACAGCAGTTAAGCTCTCACGCGTCGAAAGTACTGGGCTGGAAGCGGCCTGGGAGGATAGATTGTTGCCGGTCAGAGATAAAGCCCCCGTACTACACGTGCGGGGGCTTTTACTATGGGTCAGATGTATGGGATTTTCGATTTTTGCTTATTCTTTTTAACTTCTTGTATATTTCTAGGAACGCTGTCTCCCTTCAACTTTTAATAATTTTTAAGATTTTCCCGGTTTTATTACTTGTTCATTTTTGTGAAACACGATATAATAAAATAATCATGTATTAGCGATTTAACGTTAGCTATAATGTTGATACAAATAATAGTTAATATAATATATGGCTAATAAATAAAAGGTGAAGAGAAGGAAAGTAGCGGCAAGGGGATGAAGTGATGAAATTTAAATTTTCCAAAATGCATGGCTGCGGAAACGATTATGTTTACGTAGATTGTACACAGCAGGAAATGTCCAATCCGGAAGCAGTGGCAAGATTCGTAAGCCGGTATCATTATGGTATAGGGAGCGACGGATTGATTTTAATCTGTCCTTCTGAAGTGGCCGATTTTAAAATGCGTATGTTTAATGCTGACGGTTCGGAAGGAAAGATGTGCGGAAACGGGATTCGCTGCGTGGCAAAGTACGTATATGATTATCATCTGACTGATAAGAATCCGGTTTCCATTGAAACGCTGGGCGGTATTAAAACCATTGACCTTAGCATTGATAACGGTAAGGTGACGGAAGCAAAGGTTGATATGGGACAGCCGGAAACACGTCCCCGTATGATTCCTATGATCACGGATCATTATATTTTCGTGGACCAGTCTCTGGTTTTGCGGGAGACGACCATTGTGGGTACGGATAATAAAACGTATAAGGAGAAGTTCTTCTTCAACGGGACGGCCGTTTCTATGGGAAACCCGCATTTTGTTGTGTTTGTGCCGGATGTGGATGCGCTGGATCTGGAAGATTTGGGACCGCAGTTTGAACATCACAAGTTGTTCCCGGAAGGCGTGAATACTGAATTTGTGCAGATTATTGACGAGAACACAGTGAAATTCAGAGTCTGGGAGCGTGGCAGCGGAGAAACGCTGGCCTGCGGAACCGGAGCCTGTGCCGTGAACTATGCCTGCATGAAACTGAAAAAGGCCGGCGCTATGGATAAACCATTGAATGTCCAGGCACGGGGCGGAATGTTAAAAGTTACGTATGAAAGCGGCAGTAATCATATTTATCTGCAGGGACCTGCTGTTGAAGTGTTCTCCGGAGAAATCGAAATTCCGGAGGAAGCGCTTCAATAACGACCATGAAAGAGGATATGTCAGTTTTTAATTAAGAAGAATTAATGTGTCTGTGTTTTTTAATCAGTGTTGTAGTCAGAACTGTGAATTTAAGTTTTCCAAAATGACGCAACTTTGCCATAAAAATACAGTACTATTACTATGCTGATACGAGTCTGTCAATGACAGGTAAACGTATATATTATTTAAATAGAAATTTTAAATTTCAGGAGGGAAAACAATGAAAAAGAAAGTAATGTTATTTTTGATGGCGATTATGATGAGCTTTTCTGCGATGTGCTATGCCAGCTATGGCTCGGACTTAGACGCAGAAACTAAAATTGTGGATCAGTTTTTCGCCGGCGGAGACTATAAGAAAGCTTCCGCTTTTATGGATCCGTCTTTAGCCAAGGATTTGACCGCAGACAGATATAAGGAAATGTTTGCTAACATGAACAAAGAATTAGGAAAAATGGTTCAGAAAGACCTTCGTGTGTATCAGGTATTTTCCGACGGCCATGTTCTGGTTTATGCGGCCAAATTTGAAAAAGGGGCTGTCATGGAACTGGATGTTGCGTTTAAAGTTACCAACGGAAAATTCTCTATCATGAATTTCCGCGTCGTTGATCCGAATGCACAGGCTCCGGCAGAAAACAACGCTGCTAAAAAATAATCTATCCTTTACCGGACAGGGAAACCTGTCCGGTTTTTTATAAAGGAGGCATTGGCATCCTATGTATGTATCGAAAATCAGAATGCAGAACTTTCGCTGCTATACAGATTTTACTATGCAGTTCAGTCCCAAAGTCACTGTGATTGTTGCAGAAAACGGCAGAGGGAAGACCGCGATTTTAGATGGCCTTGCCATAACGATGGCGCCATATCTGGCAGCTTTTCCCGGTATTAAGGCACGTAACTTCCAACCGAATGATGTCCGGATGGTAGTGGATGTTCCGCAAACGCAGGATGAATTGCAGATTAAGCGAATGAAGTATCTGCTACCGGTTGTACTGGAAACGGAAGTGAAAGCCGATGACGGAAAAGCATATTCCTGGAAAAGGGAATTAAAATCGGTCAAGGGTAAAACCTCTTCTGTTTCTGCAAAGTTCGTTTCTGATTATGGGAAAAGAATTGCGGACGAGTTGAACCAGCCGGGGGATCAGGATATCATCCTTCCGGTTTTGGGTTATTACGGTACCAGCCGTATGTGGAATGACAGTTCGCTGCTCAAACGGAAGAAAGTGGATCTGTCCAGAAGCAGCGGCTATGTGGAGTGTTTGGAACCAAGCGGATCGTATAATACCTTTGCCCAATGGTTCCGTTATGCTACGGAAAGCGCGCTGGAATATGACCACATCATTGCGGAAAAAAAGCTGAACAAAAAGAATCCCTACCGTGAAATTTTGAATGCCATCAACAAGGCGATCGTTACCTGCATCCAAAGTATGGGCTGGACGGATTTAAAATACAGTTTTGCGGCTCAGAACCTGCTGATATGCCATCCGGAAAAAGGAGAACTGCCGTTGGAGGCTATGAGCGACGGAGCCCGAAGCGTCATCAGCATGGCGGCGGATATTGCGTATCGTATGGCTCGTCTTAATCCGGATATGGGTGAAGATGTCACCCTGAAAACGTCCGGCGTAGTTCTGATAGATGAGGTGGACATGCACCTTCATCCTTCCTGGCAGCAGACCGTTGTCAATGACCTGGTCAAGGCATTCCCCAAGGTACAGTTTATTGTTACAACTCACAGTCCGCAGGTTCTGACCAGCGTGCCTGCGGAATGTATTCGGATCCTTCATTGGGATAACGACCTGGTGGATATTGAAGAACCGACATTTTCGCTGGGAGCGGAAAGCAGCCAGTTGCTGCGGGATATCCAGCATGTGGAGAGCCGGCCCGGCTCCCTGCCTATCGTACAGGCACTGCAACGCTATCTGCAACTGGTCAATGAGGACAAATGGGACAGCGAAGAGGCGCTGGCGTTACGCGAAACACTGGATCAGTGGTCTCAGGGAAGAGAACCTGCGCTGGTCCGGGCGGATATGGATATCCGGGTGCGTAATTTCCGCAGAAAGAAATAAGAAACTGTGAAGATATGAATTGCGTTTTCAGACTGGCGAAGAAACAAATTTACTGGTGATAGTTTCAAAGGTATTCATTTTCAGGGGAAGGGTGGCGTAACGTATGAAACGGGTGCAAAAGAGTCCGGATGAACCGGAATTGCTGGCTCGCTATAAACAACGTTATCCTCATGATACCTGGGAAAAGTTTCATCACCGCAGCAGAGACGGCTATCGTCAGGTAAAGCGGCAGTTGCTTCGCGATCAGCACGGGTTATGTGCGTATTGCGAGATTAATATAAAACTGACGGACGAAGAAGACCGGGTAGACGATTTCCGTGTGGAACACTTCCATCCCAAGGTGGGAACGGAACGTGAAGAGCGCAATTATCATCTGGAATGGAAGAACATGCTGGGAGCCTGTCATGGAGGAAGCCAGCCCAAGGTGGCGGAAGCCGATTACCGTTTTTCCAAAGTAAAGGAAGACCGGAGCTGTGATGTTCCCAAAGGCGGGAAATTCATTAACGCGGAAATCCTGAACCCGTTGCAGATACCTGCTAAGGAAATGCTGTTCTGCTTTGATTCGTTTTCCGGCGCCATGTCCGTAGACGAAGACCGCTGTCCGGAAATGTTACGCAAAAAGGCCTGCAATACGATTGTGGAACTGAATCTGAATGCGCCCCGGTTGAAACGGCTTCGCAAGGCAGTAATCGAAGTACTGCAGGAGCAGGTGGCCGAGCTGACGGGGCAGGGCGTTCCCATTGAAGAGGCCTTGGACCAGCTGGCCCGGGAATTACTGATACCGAATTCCGATAATAATTATCTTGCCTTTTTTACCACCATGCGCTGGTTTTTGGGTGAAGCGGCGGAGAATGTGTTACGGGAACGGAACTATGATATTTGATTGAAAGCCCTGAATTTGTTTTTCAGATTAGCCGTTTTTATTTTTCGATTTATTTGAAGCGTGGTCTGTTTTCAAAACGTGCAGCCAGACGAATGAATCATCGCTTTCTTATAGTTATCGGATGGAAGCTGGGATAAAGGGTTTACGGCCCATTTTATTCCGCTTCTTTCTTTTTTGCAGGATTTTTTGTGTTTTGGTAGAATATACAATTTATGAAACAAGTTTGGATATTGCTCATCGCGCTTTGTTTGGGCTCAATGAGGGATAATGGTGAAATGGGGGATCGCGGTGATTAATACAAAGGCATTTAAAGCATACGATATACGCGGAATCTACCCGGAAGAGGTCAATGAAGAGCTGGCGTACCGGGTGGGCAAAGTGTTTTGCGCCTTATTCGGAGCAGAATCTGTTGTTGTAGGCTGTGATATTCGCCTGACGGGACCTAAACTGCTTCAGGCGCTGTGTGACGGGTTGCAGGATGGAGGCGCTAATGTAATTGATATCGGCCAGTGCGGTACGGAAATGATATATTTTGCTACTGCATTCCTGAATGTGGATGGCGGTATCATGGTTACTGCCAGCCATAATCCGGCAGAGTATAACGGTTTGAAGCTGGTGCGGCGGGATGCAAGGCCGGTGGGAGTTGATACCGGTCTGTTGGAAATTGAGCAGATGGTAAGAGGGGACGATTTTCCCCATCACCTGATGGCAGGAAAAGCGAGAGGCATCCTGACCCGGCAGAATATTATGAAGCCGTATGTGGAACACATTTTGCAATACATTGACCGTTCCCAACTGAAACCGGTCAAAATTGTAGTAAATCCGGGTAACGGCGGCGCCGGTGCAGTACTGGACGAACTGGAAAAATATGTGCCGTTCCGGTTTATAAAAATCAATTATGAACCGGATGGAACCTTTCCAAATGGTGTTCCCAATCCCATGCTGGAAGAGAATCGCAAATGTACTGTGGAAGCGGTGCTGAAGCATCACGCGGATTTCGGTATTGCCTGGGACGGTGATTTTGACCGCTGCTTCTTTTGTGATGAAACAGGACAATTTGTAGAAGGATATTATCTTGTGGGACTTTTGGCTGAGCATTTCCTCCATAAGTATCCGGGATGTAAGATTATGTATGATGCGCGGCTGACCT
The DNA here is from genome assembly GCF_902793885.1 of uncultured Succiniclasticum sp. Lineage (NCBI taxonomy): Bacteria > Bacillati > Bacillota > Negativicutes > Acidaminococcales > Acidaminococcaceae > Succiniclasticum > uncultured Succiniclasticum sp. Next base: position 33,026 of record NZ_CADBFF010000024.1, on the reverse strand, counting down.
GGAATACAGAAGCGATTGTAAAAAGTCATGGCGGCGTACCGGTCCGCTGCAAGAGCGGTCATGCCTTTATGAAGCAGTGTATGCGGGAAAACGGTGTGATTTACGGCGGGGAAATGTCAAGCCATCATTATTTCCATGATTTTACGTTCTGTGACAGTGGCATGATTACGGCGCTGATTGTTTCGGAAATGTTATGTTCCTGCGGGAAAACACTTTCGGAACTGATTGGCAGCATGGAGGACGCGTTCCCCTGCAGCGGCGAGATCAATCGGAAAGTCCCGGACAGTAAGGCCGTTCTGGAAAAATTAAAAATGAAATATAAAAACGGCAAGGCCGATACATTGGACGGACTGAGCATAGAGTTCCCGGATTGGCGCTTTAACCTGCGGGCGTCCAATACAGAGCCGGTGATCCGGCTGAACGTGGAAACCAGAGGTAACAGAACACTGTTAGAAGAAAAGACGCAGGAATTATTACAGGAAATAGGCGGTGAACCAGCATGAGCATACGTTTTAAAACCATTACAAGAGCCGTAATTCCGGCAGCAGGATTAGGCACCCGCTTTTTGCCGGCTACGAAAGCAACGCCGAAGGAAATGCTTCCTATTGTGGACAAACCTACGATCCAATACATTGTTGAGGAAGCGCTGGCCAGCGGGATAGAAGATATTCTGATCATCACAGGTCGCAGCAAGCGGGCGATTGAAGATCATTTCGACCGAAGCATCGAACTGGAACTGAACCTGGCAGAAAAAGGAAAGAATGAGTGGCTGGAAATGGTGCGGAGCATCTCGGATATCCGGATTCATTATATTCGCCAAAAAGAACCGAGAGGACTGGGGCATGCGATTTTATGCGCCAAGCAGTTTATCGGCAACGAACCGTTTGCTGTTTTGTTAGGCGATGATGTGGTGTATAATGATGAAAAACCGGCCTTGCGGCAGCTGATTGATGTATATGAAAAAACAGGCGCTTCCGTGTTAGGCGTGCAGGAAGTACCGCATGAAAAGGTTTCTTCTTATGGTATTGTAGCCACAAGAGGAACCAGCGATCCCCGGACATTTGCTGTGGCAGATATGGTAGAAAAGCCGCCGGTGAATGAAGCGCCTTCCAACATGGCCGTGCTGGGACGTTATGTTATCACACCGGAAATCTTTGAGCTTCTGGAACATACCGATCCGGGGGCTGGCGGGGAAATCCAGCTGACAGACGGTCTGCGTTCCCTGCTGAAGATACAGCCGGTCTATGCTTATAATTTTGAAGGACGCCGGTATGATGTGGGCGACAAACAGGGATTTTTGGAAGCGACTGTGGAGTATGCCCTGCGCCGTCCAGATTTGCATGATGGTTTCTTAAAATATTTGAAGGAAATCGTTGTAAAATAAAAGTTACTTTTTATTTTGAAAATAGAGCCGCTTGCTGTACAATAGTGTAAGCGGTTTTGTTTATAAATCTTAATTATGAGGAGATTTTAGTATGAATATTTTGGTAACAGGTGGTGCCGGCTACATCGGCTCCCATACGGTACGGGCGCTGGCAGCGTCCAAGGATTTTACACCGATCGTATACGATAATCTGTCTACCGGGCATGAGGCCTCTGTACCGGATGATGTGCAACTGATTACCGGAGATATCCACGATGTGCCGTTCTTAAAACATATCCTGGCAGAACATGAAATCGACGGCGTCATTCATTTTGCTGCTTCTTCGCTGGTGGGCGAATCCATGACGGATCCGGCCAAGTATTATTATAATAATGTGGAAGGAACGTTGCATCTGCTGATCGCCATGCATGAAGCAGGAGTAGATCATATTGTGTTTTCTTCTACTGCAGCGGTGTATGGGGAACCGAAAAAGACACCTATTAAAGAGAACTTTCCCACCGTTCCCACTAACGTTTACGGACGGACCAAGCTGATGATTGAAACTATGATGAAGGATTTTACCATGGCCTATGGTATGGACTATGTGGCACTGCGCTATTTTAACGCGGCCGGCGCTGCCTTGGACGGTTCCATCGGGGAAGACCATAACCCGGAATCCCATCTGATTCCTCTGATTTTAAAGGCGGCACAGGGCGTGCGCGACCATATTTCCATTTACGGCACAGATTATCCCACACCGGACGGTACCTGCCTGCGGGACTATATCCATGTATTGGACCTGGCGGATGCCCATGTGCTGGCGATGCAATACCTGGCTGATGGCGGTGCCAGCGATGTGTTCAACCTGGGAAGCGAGGCCGGCTTCAGTGTACGGGAAATTATTGAAACGGCCAAAACGGTTACGGGTATTAATTTTAAAGTTGAGGAAGAAGCCCGGCGTGCAGGAGATCCTGCGGTGCTGATCGCCTCCAGCGCCAAGTGTAAAAAAGTATTGGGATGGAAGCCGCAGCACAGCAACACGGAAGAAATAATTAAAACGGCATGGCAGTGGCATAAAGAGCATCCGTATGGATTTGGGAGTTAAGGAACTTTTTACGTTGGGAAACAGTCAATACGTTACAACATAATGGGAAATATCTATGCAATTAATCGTTGATAAACTGGAGAAGTCCTTTGGCGTGCAGGAAGTATTCAAAGACGTCAGCTTTATGATCGCCAAAGGAGAAAAGATTGGACTGGTGGGAGTTAATGGCAGCGGAAAATCTACGCTGGTAAAATGTCTGCTGCGGCCTGACTATGCCGACCGGGGGACTGTCAGCTTCGAACCGGGTATTAATGTAGGGTATGTGGAGCAGGGCTTTGGAAGCATTGGCCGTGAGTCTGTATGGGACTTTATGCTGAAGGCCAATCCCGAAATCCTGTCTCTGCGTCAAAAACTGGCAGAACTGGAACAGGCATCGGCATCCGGTAACCAGGAAATCCTGGACAGCTACGGCCGCGTTACCCAGCGCTATGAATTCCTGGACGGATACCATTATGAAGCAAAATTAAAGATGGTTTTATTTGGCCTTGCATTTCCGGAATCCATGTGGGGAATGCAGGCAGCTTCTCTTTCCGGGGGCCAGAAGACGCGCCTTCTCCTGGCGGCGGCTCTGGTTTCTTCACCGGATTTTTTATTGCTGGACGAACCGACGAACCATCTGGATATCCGTATGATGGAATGGCTGGAAGGATACCTGCGGGATTTCAAAGGCGGCGTACTGGTGGTCAGCCATGACCGGGCCTTTTTAGACCACGTTGCTACGCGGATCCTGGAAATGGAAGGGGGGCATATCCGCTCTTTTACCGGGAATTACACAAAATACCTTGCGCAGAAAGAGATTCTGGCTAAAACAGAAAAAGCGGCATACGATGCGCAGCAGAATTTCATAGCGGAACAGGAGGCTTATATCCGTCGTTTTAAAGCGGGGATCAAAAGCAAGATGGCCCGGGGCAGACAGTCCAGACTGGATCGGCTGGAACGGCTGGAGGCGCCGGTGGAGAATGAAAGTTTTTCCCTGCGCCTGCCGAAAGCACCGGAGTCGGCAGAACGTGTATTGATCCTAGAACATCTGAAAGTAGGATACGGGGATAACGTACTGGCGAAAGATGTCGATTTGGTGCTGCGCCGCGGAGAAAAAGTAGGGCTGATCGGTCCGAACGGCAGCGGCAAGACTACCATGCTTCGAACGATTCTGGGAGAAATTCCCGCACTGGGCGGGGAGGCGAAAATCGGCAACCGGGTTAAAATCGGTTATTTTTCACAGAGTTATGAACGGCTGAAAACGGAACAGACCTTGTTGGAGAATTTCCTGACAGAGTATGGCCTGACGGAAGAACACACACGCTCGCTGTTAGGCGGTATGCTGTTTCACGGTGATGATGTATTTAAGGAAATCGGCACGCTTTCCGGAGGGCAGAAAGCGCGGCTGGTGTTGTTAAAACTGGTGCTGGACGGTGCAAACCTGCTGATATTGGACGAACCTACCAACCATCTGGATATTCTGGCGAAAGAAACGGTGGAAGCAGCGCTGGAAGTCTTTGACGGTTCCGTGCTGGTGGTCAGCCATGACCGGTATCTGGTTAATGAAGTATGCGACAGGATCTGGGAGATTGAGGGTCACCGGATTCTGGATTATAAAGGCGATTACGGATTTTATCTGGAAGAAAAGCAAAAGAGAAAACAGGCAGAAGAGGCTGAGTCTTTCATAAAAGAACAGCAGGTGCGAAAGGAGAAAGCTCCTGAATCCTGCAGGGAACAGGAAGCAAAAGGAAACACCGCTGTGAAGCGGGAAAACGGGGAAACTTCTTCGGAAGTGGTTCGCGATGCAGGCAAACCCTGGGACGGAAAAATTAAGAAACAGGAAATTAAAAAAGCCCGCAGGCACAGTCCGGCGCAACTGGAAGAACTGATTGCGAAAGTAGAGTTGCGGCTGCGTGAACAGGAAGCCATGTTAGGCTGGCTGGACAAGCAGATTTCCATTCCGGAAAATCATCTGGACCTGGAAAAGAGCAAAGCCATGGCGGCCGAACGGGAAGAATATGTAAAGACCATTGACGGGTTGGTCCAAAAGTGGGAAGAACTGTTGGAAGAGCAGGACATGCTGGAGCAGGAAGATAAGTGAGCGGAACCGAAAGGATACGTTGCATTTCCTGACAGCATAGAATGCAATAAAACAGTTTTCAATTTTAACAGGTTTTATGATTGTATTATTGAAGAAGCGGATGATGCGAATGGAAATGAACCACGAGCAATTTATGGAGTTGGCGTTGCAGGAAGCTGAAAAAGCGGTAAAACAGGGAGAAGTCCCCATCGGGGCCGTTATAGTTAAAGACGGCCGGGTTATAGCCAAAGCCCATAATATGCGGGAGCAGTGGCTGGATGCTACCGCTCATGCAGAAGTCATCGCAATACGGGAGGCCTGCGAAAAATTACATAACTGGCGCCTTTCCGGCTGTACCCTGTATGTGACGGTGGAGCCCTGTCCCATGTGCGCCGGCGCCATTTATAACAGCCGGGTTGATACGGTAATCTTCGGCTGCCGGGATAACCGGGCGGGGGCCGTTGAATCATTATTCAATGTGTTGACTCATCCGCTGCTGAATCATCAGCCGCAAGTCATCGGCGGCATTCTGGAGGATCGGTGCGCGGCAGTGGTCAGGGATTTTTTTGCAGATTGCAGGGCAAAAGAAAAATAACAGAGAAAAATAAAAAATGCGTCCCTCATGGCGAGAGACGCATTTGTATTTTGAAGAATGTCAGGCTGCAGGTTTTTGATAAACGTAAAAGCAGAATACGTAAATCATGAGCGCTGTTTCAGAAAAATGGCGGAGCGGGTGGGATTCGAACCCACGTGCCGCGGACGGCTAACGGATTTCGAGTCCGCCTCGTTATGACCACTTCGATACCGCTCCGTAACAATAAACCTGCAATGTATTATACCACAAATTTCAGGAATGTAAAGATTTTCTGCAATTGGACAGGAACCTGTGGAAAACCGGAAAGAATTCGTGTACAATAATAACAAAGCAAACCTGATTTGGTAACGTTTGTTAAGAGGGGGTTTTTATGAAAACTGCGACACAAAAACGGAAAGAATTGCGTAAGCTGCTGTCCGGCAAAAATATTATCTGTGTTCCGGGGGTAGGCGATGCGCTGACTGCTAAAGTTGCCCAGGCTGCCGGAATCCGGTGTGTGGCCATGGGCGGTTACAGCGTAACGGCGGTGCATCTGGCACAGCCGGATGTGGGGCTGTTGTCCATGACGGAAATGGCTACGGCGTTGAAAGAAATCTGTGACGCAACCGATATTCCTGTCATTGCCGACGGCGACAACGGGTACGGTAACGCACTGAATGTGATCCGTACGGAATATGAATTTGAAAAAGCCGGGGCGGCCTGTATCTTTTTTGAAGACCAGGTGTGGCCGAAACGATGCGGGCACATGGACGGCAAGCAGGTGATCACGGCGGACGAACATGTACAGAAAATTCGCGCCGCGGTGGAAGGCCGCGTGGACAAAGAAACCATGATTATGGCGCGTACGGACAGCCGGGCCGTATATGGCATCGAAGATGCTATCGAACGATGCAAACGGTATGCGGACGCAGGAGCGGAAATGCTGTTCGCCGACGGTCTCTGCACACGGGAAGAGATTGAACGGTTTGCCAAAGAACTGAGAGGTTCTGGCGCCTTTTTGGACGCCAACATGATTGAAGGCGGCAAAACGCCCATCATTCCGGCGAAGGAACTGGAACAGATGGGGTATTCCGTTGTGTTCTGGGCCTGCAGCGCCGTGTATACCGTTACCAAAGCACTGTACGATCTGTTCAGCGGCCTGAAAGAAAACGGAAATACGGATGCGACGGCTGCCGGCATGATGGAGTTTGGAAAGTTCAATCAGTTTATCGGGCTGGACCATTACAAAGAACTGGAACGGAAATACAAAGTGGACAGAGACGACTGAAAAGAAGGAGACCTGCAACGGACAGACGAAAACTGACCGGCTGCAGGTCTTTTCATACATTGAAATTCGGTTTTATAGTTTTGGCTTTGTCATGTAAAAAACACATTTTTATTTTACTATGCAACCGAAGAAAACAGAAAAGATGAAATCCGGTTGTAAAATATGCTATAATAATAGCGTATTGATTATGGTATCGCACGTAATGTTTTGTAAGCTGTTTTTAACTCGTTTACCCGGAAAGGAGGATACCGATGAAAAAATTTTTTGCGTTGGTTCTTTCATTCTGCCTGTTCTGTGGGATTGCCTTTGCTGAGGGAGAGACCTCTGAAAATACAAATACAGGCGAAAACAAGCAGGGTTCTCTGAATCTTGGCTCTTTGCCGGAACGGAAGACTAAGAGTTCGCTGGAGGACGTACTGTCGGCCCAGGATGCAGACCGGATCCAAAAGGCAATCTCTGATGCCCTGGTCAGCTTTGCGGAAAAAGATGAGGCGCTGTCTGTGGAAGCCTGGTCGGAAAAGGTACTGCAGGAAAAGATGGAAAATGCTTCAAAAAACCGCGTGACGGAAATCGTCCAGGAGATTCAGGATGCGATCCGCGAAACGGAAGAACAGAACCGTTCCCTGGCAGAAGCTGTGAAAAATGGGGAAAGCAAAAAGAGCTGGATGGATGGCCAGCTGAAGAAATATATTACCAAAGCGGTGGAACTGACCGGTGATGCGCCGAAAGTGACCAGCCATGGCCGCAACAACGGTTTTACCATTGCGGGCAAAAACTGGAAAGGCCGGGCATTGAGCGACAGGGAAGCCCGCCTTATGCGCGACGATCTGGAAAAAGATAAGGACCGCGGCATTAAAACCGCCGTGGCGGTAGGTCTTGTATTGGCAGCGGACAGCGGCAAGATTTCCATAATGAATCAGGCGGCGCCCCGGCAGCTTACCATGATTGCCATCAATGCGGTTGAAGAAGCCAAAACCGTGTTAAAAGTTAAAAAGGGCATCATCTCCGGTAAGGAGGGCGTGGAGAAACTGACGGATACAGCTATGACATCCCTGATCGGTATGCTGGCCGGCTTTGATTACAAACAGATCGGTTTTCTGGCGGGGACAGCGGCAGGAACTGCGGCAGGCGGTGCGCTGGAAGGCGCGACCGGCGGCATCAGTTTAGGCTCGATTACTATTAACGGCGCGTTGCTGGGCGCTTATTTTGGCGAGAAAATCGGCAGCCATATCGGCGAATCCATCAACGCGACCATGGATGAAAAGCTGAAAGTCCGGATCATTACGGAATTTGAGAGCTTCCTGGGCGGTACGGTGGCGACGGTGCTGAATATCCATGATGTGCAGAAAGCATTGGACAGCATGGAACAGGAAAGCGAAATCAAACTGACGGAAGAAGCGGCCAAAGCAATTAATAAGGCAAAAGACGGTGCAGTTTCTTTTGGAACTAGTGCCGGTAAAACCATGAAAGACTGGGGTACCAGTGCCGGAAGTACCGTGAAGTCTTGGGGCAGCAGTGCAGGGAGCACCGTAAAAAACTGGGGCAGCAACGCCGGCAGTACGATTAAATCCTGGGGCCGCAGCATAGCCGACTTTTTTGGCAATGCCGGACAAAGCATCGGTAAAGGCTGGAACGGACTGGTAGATAAAGTGAAAGGCAAAGTGAGCACGTTGCCCGGCGTATTATCGTTTGTGTAAGATGAATAAAAAAAGAGTAAGCAGCTTGCCAAATGGCAGGCTGCTTTTATCACTGTGAAAGGAACGTGTTATGTCTGTAGAAGTGTATCCTGTAAAAATCATCGGCCACATCCGCACGGATTTTACCAGCAAGTTTGGCGTACCGAGGCAAAGCGGCATCGTGGATGCGCTGGAAGCAAGAATTGAATTTGAAAAGGAATTTGCCCAACCGGAAGCATTCCGGGGACTGGAGGGCTTCTCCCATTTATGGATCATCTGGCAGTTTTCGGAAGCGGTACGCAGCAACTGGTCTGCCACGGTGCGACCGCCCCGGCTGGGGGGCAATACAAGAGTGGGTGTGTTTGCCACCCGTTCGCCGTTTCGTCCCAACGCCATCGGGCTTTCTTCGGTAAAAATCAAAAAGATTGAGCCGGATACACCGAAAGGCCCTGTGGTTTATGTAAGCGGCGCAGACCTGATGGACGGTACTCCGATTTTGGATATCAAACCTTATCTGGCGTATGCGGATTCTCATCCGGATGCGGTGGACGGATTCGCCGGGCAGGTGAATTATCAGAAAGTCCGGGTTGTTTTCCCTGTAAAATTATTGGAACAGATACCGGAAGAAAAACGGGAGGGACTGCTGGGTGTGCTGGAGGAAAATCCGGCGCCTCATTATCAGAATGACCCGGAACGGGTTTACGGATTCGGTTTTGCCGGAAAAGAAATCAAGTTCAGAATGCAGGACGGCGTGCTGACGGTGGTGCGTGTTGAATAAATGCGCTCAGTCATCGCACAAATTCATTTAATCAGCGTTTCCTTACGTTTCCGTATACAAGAACCTGTAAAAATGCTATAATATTATATACGTTTTGAAAAATGGAAGTGGTCATACGATATGACAGCTTTTTGTAAAACAAAATGGAAAATGCAGTTACGATAAACGAGGAAGGAATGCAGCATGATTGCAATTCGTGACAGGGTTCGGTTTGAAGAAACAGACCTGATGGCGGTGGTTTACCATTCCCGTTATCTTCCCTGGCTGGAAATGGGGAGGGTAGCGTATCTTCGCGCCTGCGGGGTAGACCTGAATGTGTTAATGGAGGACGGCATCCTGTTTCCCATTCGGGAGATTCAGGTAAAATACAAACATTCGGCCCGCTTTGACGATGAATATGAAGTACAGACCACGCTGCGGGAATTTAACCGGGCCAAGCTGGTTTTCGATTACAAAGTGATCCGTGTGAAGGACGGTACGGTTTTTGTGGAAGGAACCACAACCAACGTATTCGCAGATAAAAAAGGAAAGATAGTGCGGCTTCCTGCTGAATGGTTTGACCGGATCAATGCAGTCTATCAGACAGAAGCGAAAGCATCGTAAGCCGGTACGGCTTCGCTGCTTCGGAACGGATAATTAAAACAAAACAGTTATAGAATACAGTTTAAACAAATTGAATCAGAGGTGTGTGTATTCATGGAATATGAAATTATACCGGTGCCCACGCGAATTCTGACATCCCGGGATGATATCGTGGAAGCGGTGAAGGAATACGGAAAAGGCAAGTACGGGCCGGACGACGTGATTTGCGCAGCGGAAAGCGTGGTGGCGATTACCCAGGGGATGGCTATGCGGTGCGAGGAATTCAAACCGGGTTTTCTGGCCAAGACCCTGTGCCATTTCTTTCCTTCCTACGGAAGCATCAGCGGCTGGTACTGCATGCAGGCGCTCATTGATACGGAAAGCAATGCGAAAGTACTGTGGGCGTTTATTGTGGGTGCGGTAACAAAGCTGCTGGGGAAAAAAGGCGTGTTTTACCAGATGGCTGGCTATCAGGCACGGCTCATCGACGACGTGACCGGGACCATGCCGCCTTATGATAAGCATATTGTCTATGGCCCGAAGGAACCGTTCAAAGTGGTAAAGGAAATGAAAGAAGCCTGCGGCGTGTACGGCGCGGTCATTGCCGATGTGAATGACCTGAAGCGGGCGGCCATCATCGGCTGGACCGACGGAGTAGACCCGGACAAAGTTTCCAAAATTCTGATCGACAATCCATTTGGCAACGCCAGCCAGAAAACGCCGATCTGTATCATCAAAAATTACCGCAAGGCGTAAGGGGGACAGAACATGATCGTAGTAGGCGTTATTCTGGTACTGATTGCGCTGGTTGTCCTGTTTACGCTGCAGCTGATTTCCAAGCATGCCGCATCGGACAAGCAACTGGTATTTTTCAGGGACAAACGGACGCAGGCCAAACTGATTTCCAAAACGGATGAGAAGATTGAATTCGGTGTGGATGTGCCGTATGAAAACAAAAGTCGTGACGAAGGCATCTTTTTGGACGCGTTTGTCCGCATCTATCTGCCGGATGAGCAGTATAACGGCGTGTTGCTGCGGGGCCGGGTGAACCATCCGGCTGCGCCTCGTACCGACGATTACTTTGAGGCCCGGCTGGTGCCGCCGGGAGAAAAGGCACACCTGACCGTTACCTTTGAGGCAACGCCCCGCAACGGTAAAAAGACAGCGGAAGAAGCATTGCTGGCTATGCCTGATGTGGAGTTTGCCCTCTACGTGGAACGCCGGGGACGCATGGAACTGTTCCACAACAAAGAGAACATTTTACTGACAAAAGAAGAAGTACATAATCTTCTGAAATAATGCACATGCAGGAGGAACGCATGGGAACACTGGTGATTGCAACATCCAACTTAGGCAAGCTGGATGAATTTAAAGAAATGTTTAAAGAATTGCCTGTTGAACTGAAATGTCTGGCAGATTATCCGCCGCTGCCGCCGCCCAACGAAAACGGCCGGACCTTTGCAGCTAATGCAAAAACCAAAGCGACGTATTACGCAAAGCATTTAAATGAATTCTGTCTGGCAGACGACAGCGGACTGGAAGTGAAAGCGCTGGGCGGTGAACCCGGTGTGCGAAGCGCGCGCTTTGCCGGCGACGAAGCCACGGACAAAGAGAACAACGATCTGCTGTTGCAGCAGATGAAATTCCAGATTACCCGCACCTGCCGGTTCCGGTGCGCATTGGCGGTAGCCAATCCCACCGGGCGGATCGTGGCGGAAACGGACGGCAGCTGCGAAGGCATGCTATTGCACGAGCCGCTGGGGGAAAACGGTTTCGGTTACGACCCGCTGTTCTGGTCCACAGAGCTGCACAAAGGGTTAGGGGAAGCTACAGCGGAAGAGAAAAACAAGATCAGCCACCGGGGCAAAGCGGTCCGCAAGCTTATTGCGATGTGGAAGAAAGCGGCTAACAACAAGAACGGAAAACGTCAGGAGAAACAGGGACGGAAATATTCCAATGAGCAGCAGGTGAACGGGAAAGCTGAACAAGAGAATGGAGCGTCGAAACCGGAAAGGGAAGCACGGCCGGATACGAAACCGGAAGTGAAAACGGAGTCAAAGCCGGAACCGGAAACAAACTGAAAGGTTGCACCTATCCAGTGACGTGTCGTTTTCGGTCATTCACAAAATACATATAACAGAGAGATTTCAAACATTATGAAAATAGGAATTATAAGCGATACCCATGGCAGCATGGCGGCTATACGGAAGGTTTTGGCCACTGCGCCGCCGGTGGAATGCTGGATCCATTGCGGCGATTATGCCATGGATGCCAATGCGCTCCACAACATGATAAACCAGACCGTATACGCAGTATCCGGCAACTGCGATGTGATGCGCGGCCCGGTAGAAGCCAAGCCGGACTGCTTTCTGGAAATCGAAGGCTTTAAACTCTGGGTTACCCACGGTCACCTGTACATGGGGGAAACGCGACAGATCAGCGAGCTGGCCTGGTGGGGACAGAGCATGGAACAGGACATCGTAATCTTCGGCCATACCCATGTTCCCGTGTTTAAACAAATCAGCGGCATCTGGCTGCTGAACCCCGGCAGCCCGGCCCGGCCCAGGGAGGGAAGCCACGCAGGTTTTGCTGTCCTGACCCTGAACAGGGGACATATGCCGGCGGTTGAGTTTATGGAAGTGTAAGTTTTGCAGGTTGGATTTATTAAAAACATTAAAAGGAGGGATCATCCACATGAGAGACATCGACGTGAAAGAAGTGACCCGGGCCGTAGCGGAATGTTGCATTGATTCCTGCAACAATCTGCCGGAAGGTGTGCTGAAAAAACTGGAGGCTGCCAGGAAAGAGGAAATTTCCCCGTTAGGCTGCCAGGTTCTGGACACCATTATCGAAAATGCAAAGCTGGCCAACAAGAAACAAGTGCCCCTGTGTCAGGACACGGGTCTGACCGTAGTCTACATCGATATCGGACAGGAAGTGCATTTTACCGGCGGCGACCTGTGGGAAGCTATCCATGCCGGCGTGGCCAAAGGTTACACCGAAGGCTACCTGCGTAAATCTTCCGTAGACGATCCCGTTTTCCTGCGCAAAAACACGCAGGACAATACCCCTGCCATTATCCACTGTCGAATTGTGCCGGGAGATAAGGTGCATCTGGTGATTTTGCCAAAAGGCTGCGGCAGCGAGAATATGTCACAGCTGCGCATGCTGAAACCGGCCGACGGGCTGGAAGGCATCATCAACTTTGTACTGGAAGCGGTCCGGACCGCAGGACCCAACCCCTGTCCGCCGGTAACGGTTGGCGTAGGTGTGGGCGGCAATGCGGAAAAAGCTACGGAATTGGCAAAATTTGCGCTGGCCCGCAAGATCGGCGAACACAATGCCAACCCCGAGTATGCGAAACTGGAAGACGACCTGCTGGCGCTGGTGAACAAGACAGGCGTAGGCCCTGCCGGCCTGGGCGGCAAGACTACGGCGCTGGCTGTGAACGTGGAATACGCTCCCACTCATATCGGAGGCATGCCCTGCGCAGTAATTTTTAACTGTCATGCGGCCCGCCGTTCCGAAGCGACCATTTGAGGAGGTACCATCATGAGTGAAATCAAATACATTACCACGCCGTTGACGGAAGAAACCGTAAAGGATCTGCACGCCGGTGATTTTGTCCGGATCACGGGTCCCATCTATACCGCCCGGGACGCAGCCCATAAGCGTATGTATGAAGCGCTGGGCCGGGGCGAAGCGCTGCCTTTCGATGTAAAAGGCAATGTGATTTATTATGTGGGACCTTCGCCTACCAAACCGGGTGAAGTGGTGGGCAGCGCCGGCCCGACCACCAGCGGCCGCATGGACAAATACACTCCCACCATGATCGAGCAGGGCATGAAAGGCATGATCGGCAAAGGCTTCCGTAACGATGCGGTGGTAGAAGCCTGCAAAAAGCATCATGCAGTTTATTTTGTAGCCATTGGCGGAGCGGCGGCTGTGATTTCCCAGTCCATCCGCAGCGAAGAAATGGTTGCCTTTGAAGATCTGGGACCGGAAGCGATCCGTCATTATGAAGTGGTGGACTTCCCCGCTATCGTGGGTATCGACATTGAAGGTAACGACGTGTACAAACTGGAAATTGCCAAGTACGCGGAACTGCTGAATAAGTAACAATGGTTAAGATGTAAATATAAACTGCAAGGGAAAGGCGTCGCAAAACCGTCAACGATTGCTGTTTCATGGATTCATTCGTCTGTGGCTTCGAAACTCGAGGCTTCGCCTCTCAAACAGTCGCGCCACGACGACGAATTTCATCTCATGAAATTGCGCAATCGTTTCCGATGTTTTGCTTGTGTCTTTCCCTTTGCGTTTATTTTAAGTGATTCGGATTGAATTATTCCTTAAGGAAACACGTTTACTGTAAAATTGAACGGAGGTGTGCCGCTTGCATCAGGCAGAAGAATTTGTAAAACAAATCGTGGGAGAGATTGGCCGACCGTCCTACATGCAGGAATTCTTAAAGCAGGGAAAAGATAAAAAAGCTATTGAAGACGTGGCAAAAAAACTGAAACAGTTCAGTGAGAACATGTCGGTGCTGCAGCCTATAGCCATCAAAGGGTTCATGGTTCCTTCCGGTTCGCTGATGCTGTTCCGGTATCTGCTGGAAGAACTGGATGCTATGGAAGAAATGCTGCAAGAGGATGCGGCACTGGAAGGTGAGAGGAAAACAAAAGCGGATCGTAATCCGGGAGTTACATCTGCACGTCATAAAGAACCGGACGCCATGACCGCTGCACAAAAAGAGGAAATGCGGACCCGTGTGGGTATTGTGCGGCATCGCTTGCTGGAGATGATGGAGAGTCTGCTGTCCCAGCACATTGCAGACCAGATAGAGCAACGCACGGATGAAAAGGCGGCACAGGAGGCATTTCAGCAAAACGGGTATCTGCCGTTGTACGTGGATGAAAAGACCATGGGCATCGTATACAACACGCTGACCGTGCAGCTGTTGCTGGATCGGTTCAACCTGCTTTTTGAAGGCGTGTTTGCGCCTGTGGACCAGGAAACTGTCAATTCGGTTATGGCTAATGTGCTGGCGCCCTATTGGAAGCAGAACGCCCAGAGCATTCTATTTACGATGGAAGAAGAGAAAAAGTAAGGTTGGTCGTAAAAACGACCAACCTTGAAGCGCAAAGCCGCATGGATACTGGTGTTTGGTTCCGCCACCTCTTAATATTATAGGATAGACAGTTTATATGTCTGTACAGGCGAAGCCGTAAGATATAACTGTCAAACTGTATGCGTGTGGAGGTGTAGAGGTTTCCGCGCCACAACGGCTGTTTTGGGCCAAAGGGTCAGGCGGGTAATGGGAAGGCGTTCCGGTGAAGAAGAGAGCTATATTTTATTGGATGATATAAGGAAGTTCTTCCATGGAAAAAGGCTTTGAAATACATAGTGTCATTTTTGTTTATAGGCGGATTTTCAACTCTTTATCTATCAGCATTTCATCCGGCGTGACCTTGCATGTATAAGCTAACAGATGTACGCCGGCGTTTTGGGCTTCACACAGCGCATCCGCAAATTGCGGGTGCGTTTTTCTGTTTGGAGTGAAGTACCGTGCATGTTCCATTTGCACAACAAAGAGAACGCAGGTTTCAAAACCTTGTTCGTGACAATGGATCAGTTCGCGAACGTGTTTCACGCCGCGTTCTGTCGGCGCATCGGGGAAGAGGACGATGCCGTTGTCTTCCAGCGTGACGCCCTTGACTTCAAGAAAGATTTTGCGTTTTTCTTTTTCCAGATAAAAATCGAAACGGGAATTGCCGAATTTGCATTCCGGCTTCAGGTAATCAATTTTTTCGAAAGGCGACGCGCCGGACTGCAGCCATTCTTTTACGGCGGCATTAGGCGCCTGGGAGTCCATGTTGACGAGGAGCACATGACTTGAGCCGGGATCGGTTTTGCTATTTGGCGCGCCATTCGTTTCGATTGCTTCTGATGAAGTTGTAGTGGCTACAGGAATCCCTTGCTGATTTGTTATTGTTGAATAGGTTACTCTTTTTTCCACTGCAATCAGATCAAATTTTGTTTTACGCTGCGGGTTATCGCTTACGGCACAGTAAACGGTACAGCCGGGGATTAACAGTTCGTGGCAGCGTCCGGTATTTTTCACGTGACAGATTTCTTCCTTGCTGTCGATAAGCACATGGGCGATGAAACGGTTGGGACGTTGCAGGAAAGTTCCTGGTACAACCTGGTTGTATTTCATGGTGCGTTCCTTTCGTTTAGATAAGCTGACGCAATGTAATTGCATACGTTCATGTAAAGCAGTGGCAGCAATTACATTAATCAACCTTTTATTATAAGAACAGAATATGATATAATATAATGATAAATTATGTGAAGAAATCTGTAAAGATGTAACAGCGTATCAAAGTATGCAGGTTGAATGTGTGGCGTAATATAATTAAACGAGAGGGCGACGATGCGAAACTATCCGAAGTTTTATATAACAAAAAAAGGAGAGCGAGCGGTACGGGGTGGACATCCCTGGGTGTACGGGGAAGAAGTGACCCGGGTAGAGGGGCGTTATGCCAACGGCGACCTGGTGGACGTGGTGACGGATAAGGGAAAATATCTGGGCACCGGTTTTGTCAATGATAACAGCAAGATCCGCGTGCGTATCCTCAGCACCAATACCAATGACAGATTTGAGGAAGCATTTTGGGAACGACGGCTGCAATACGCGCTGGATTACCGCAAAACGGTGATGCCCGGGGACGATTTTAAATGCTGCCGTTTAATCTTCGGAGAAGCGGATCAGTTTCCGGGGTGGACGGTGGACCGCTACAACGATTTGCTGGTGATCCAAACCTTATCCCTGGGAATGGAACAGCGCAAACATATGCTGATCCCGCTGCTGGTTAAGCTGTTGCGAAAAGATGGTGAAACCATTACCGGAGTGTATGAGCGGAACGATGTAAAAATCCGCCTGCTGGAAGGATTGGAAGAGGGAAAAGGCTGGTTTGCGCTGGAAGGCGAAGTTCCTCCCGCATCTCCTGTGACCACGATTTGTGAAAACGGTATTGTGTACGAGGTAGATGTGGAGAATGGACAAAAGACGGGGTTCTTTTTGGATCAGAAATATAACCGGCAAAGTGTGGCGCGTATTGCGAAAGGCAAACACGTGCTGGACTGCTTCACCCATACCGGAAGTTTTGCCCTGAATGCGGCCAAAGGCGGAGCGGCTCATGTGACAGCAGTGGATGTGAGCGGCGAGGCCTGCCGGATGACAGTGCTGAACGCGGAAAAGAACGGCGTGGCAGACCGGATGGGGGTAGTGCAGGCCGATGTGTTTGCATTGCTGGACAAACTGGAGGCGGAACACAGTCGGGACTACGATTTTATCATTCTGGATCCGCCGGCTTTTACCAAGAGCCGCAAGACGGTGCGAAACGCCACCGCGGGTTACAAAGACATCAACATGAAAGCCATGAAGCTGTTGCCCCGGGGCGGATATCTGGCCACCTGCAGCTGCTCGCATTTTATGAAAGAAGAACTGTTTGTGGAAATGCTGCACGAAGCGGCGGTGGAAGCCCATGTGCAGCTGCGCCAGATTGAAGCGCGGCAGCAGGCGCCGGACCATCCTGTTTTATGGAATGTGCCGGAGACGAATTACCTGAAGTTTTATATTTTTCAGGTAGTGTAGGAGTTTATGCTGTTGGGATTTGGCAAAACTGTGTTGTAAGAATGATTTTGAAAATTGGGCTGAGTAACTTTATGTTGTTATAGTATGCGGAACTGGTTCTGCGTTTTATAGTTGAAGAATTTTAAAAAGAAAGAGGAACGCTTATGAAACTGATTTCCTGGAATGTGAACGGGCTGCGGGCCTGTATGACCAAAGGCTTTGCGGATTTTATGACGGCATCGGACGCGGATATCTTCTGCGTGCAGGAGACCAAGATGCAGCGGGAACAGGCGACCTTTGATTTCCCCAACTATTTTGAATACTGGAACAGTGCGGAGAAGAAAGGGTATTCCGGTACGGCTGTGTTCACGAAGAAAGAGCCGCTTAACGTTACGTACGGTCTCGGTATCGACGAGCACGACCACGAAGGCCGTGTCATCACCTGTGAGTTCCCGGAGTTTAATCTGGTAAATGTGTACACGCCCAACTCCCAGGATGGACTGACCCGGCTGGCGTACCGGCAGGTGTGGGAGGATGCCTTCCGCAACTATTTGCTGGAACTGGACGAGAAGAAACCGGTGCTGGTCTGCGGCGATTTGAACGTGGCCCACAATAATATTGATTTGAAAAACTGGAAGACCAACCGGGGCAATGCCGGCTTCACCGATGAAGAACGGGGCAAGTTCACGGAACTGCTGTCTGCCGGTTTCACCGACTCATTCCGCTATCTGTATCCGGATAAAGAAGGCATTTACTCCTGGTGGTCCTACCGGTTCAAGGCCAGAGAGAAGAACGCCGGTTGGCGTATTGACTACTGGCTGGTGTCCAACCGCTGGCAGGACAAGATTGAAGACAGCCTGATTTATACGGACGTGTTCGGCAGCGACCACTGTCCGGTGGGATTGTTGTTGAAGTAAGTTGTTGAATATAATAGTATGTGACAGGGAAAAGATATGAGCAAACCGTCGGAAACGATTACGTAATTCCATGAGATGAAATGAGCCGTTGTGGCGAGATTGTTTGAGGAGCGAAGCTCCGAGTTTCGAAGCCACAGGCGAATGAATCCATGGAATAGTAATCATTTCCGGGTTTGCGATATCTTTCCCTGACCATGTGATTTTTGTTTAACACAAAGAGGCACATATGGATTTTGCAATCAAAGCGCCATTTGAACCCGCGGGCGACCAGCCCCAGGCCATTGAGAAACTGGCGGCAGGCATTGAACAGGGCATGCGCTCCCAGGTGCTGCTGGGTGCGACAGGTACAGGCAAGACCTATACCATCGCCCAGGTCATCAACAAAGTGCGGAGGCCCACCCTGGTGCTGGCTCACAACAAAACATTGGCGGCCCAGCTGGCCAGCGAATTGAAAGCCTTCTTCCCAGACAACGCGGTGGAATATTTTGTTTCCTACTATGACTACTATCAGCCGGAAGCGTATATTCCCCAGACAGATACATACATAGAAAAAGATTCTTCTATCAACGACGAAATCGACAAGCTGCGTCACAGCGCCACCAGCGCGCTGTTTGAACGGCGGGACGTGATCGTGGTGGCCAGCGTCAGCTGTATTTACGGTCTGGGCGGGCCGCAGGATTATTACGATTCCGTGGTTTCGCTGCGGGTAGGGCAGGTCATTGACCGCAACGCGATCCTGCGCAAACTGGTGGAGAACCAGTACACCCGGAACGATATTGATTTCCACCGCGGCACATTCCGTGTGCGTGGCGATGTAATCGAAGTAATACCAGCCAGCTTTGGCGAAAAGGCTGTCCGCATCGAGATGTTTGACGACGAAGTGGAACAGCTGCTGGAAGTGGACGTGCTGACGGGGGAAGTGCTGGCAAAGCGGACCCACGTGGCGATTTTTCCCGCGTCCCATTATGTGACCAGCAAGGAAAACATGGAGCGGGCCATGGCGGATATCCGCGCGGAACTGAAAGAGCGGCTGGCGGAACTGAAAGCCAATGGCAAGCTGCTGGAGGCCCAGCGTCTGGAGCAGCGTACCAATTACGATCTGGAAATGATGGAAGAGATGGGTTACTGCACCGGCATTGAGAATTATTCCCGCCACATGGACAACCGAAAAGCAGGGCAGGCGCCGTTCACGCTGGTGAATTATTTCCCTAAAGATTTTCTGCTGGTGGTGGATGAGTCCCATGTGACCATTCCCCAGGTACGGGCCATGGCCCACGGCGACCGGGCAAGAAAAGAAATGCTGGTGAATTACGGCTTCCGTCTGCCTTCCGCCATCGATAACCGGCCGTTAACCTTTGAAGAATTCTATGAGAGAATCAACCAGGTGATCTATGTTTCCGCAACTCCCGCGGATTATGAACTGGGCGAGGCGGCCCAGGTGGTGGAGCAGATCATCCGGCCTACCGGCCTGCTGGATCCCCATGTGGAAGTGCGTCCTATCAAAGGACAAATCGATGACCTGATGGGCGAAATCCGCAAGACCGTTGAACGGGGTGAGCGTATGCTTGTGACCACCCTGACCAAGCGGATGGCGGAGGACCTGACGGATTATCTGAAACAGAACGAAGTGCGGGTGCGCTATCTCCATTCCGATATCGCCACCATTGAGCGGGCCCAGATTATTGATGCACTGCGGGAAGGCGAGTTTGATGTGCTGGTGGGTATCAATCTGCTGCGGGAAGGCCTGGATCTGCCGGAAGTGAGCTGCATTGCCATTTTGGACGCGGACAAGGAAGGATTTCTGCGCAGCGATACGGCCATGGTGCAGACCATCGGGCGGGCGGCCCGGAATGAGCATGGTCATGTGGTGATGTATGCGGACCGGCTGACGGATTCCATGAAGCGCGCCATCGACGAAACGAACCGGCGGAGGGAGATACAGGAAGCGTTTAATAAAGAACACGGCATTACGCCGAAGACGATATACAAGGAACAGCGCCATCTGATTAAACTGACAAAAGTGGAAGAAGACCTGGATACGAAGAAGGCGTATGATGAAAAGGCGCTGAAGAAAAGCAGCGCGGCTGCGTTGCGCAAGCTGGCGAAAACGCTGGAAAGTAAAATGGCTCAGGCGGCGAAGGAACTGGACTTTGAAACGGCGGCGGAACTCCGGGACCGTCTGATTGTGGTGAAGGGACAGTTAGGGGAAAAGCTGCAGCCGGGGAAAAAGAAAAAATAGTTTTTAAATTAATTGCGCCGTTTACGGAACGATAAATAAGCAAAACAAGTTTTGAAAAGCGGCGAGACGAGGACTACTATGCAGGAAAAGATGATTATCCGGGGTGCGCGGCAGCACAACCTGAAAAATATATCGCTGGAGATTCCGCGGGAAAAACTGGTGGTGATCACCGGCTTGTCAGGAAGCGGAAAGAGTTCTCTGGCTTTTGATACGATTTACGCGGAAGGGCAGCGCCGTTATGTGGAAAGCCTGTCCTCCTATGCCCGCCAGTTTCTGGGACAGATGGACAAACCGGATGTGGATTACATTGAAGGACTGTCTCCGGCCATTTCCATCGACCAGAAAACTGCGGGGCGCAATCCCCGTTCCACGGTGGGGACGGTAACGGAAATTTATGATTATCTTCGTCTGTTGTTTGCCCGGGTAGGTGAACCCCATTGCCCCAAGTGCGGGCGGCTCATTGAACGGCAAACGGTACAGCAGATCGTGGACCAGGTGCTGGCGTTGGAGGCAGGCACGCGGTTTATGATCATGGCGCCGCTGGTCTACGGGCGCAAAGGAGAACACAAAGATATCATTGAGAATATGCGGAAGTCCGGTTACGCCCGCATGCTGGTGGACGGCGAACTGCGGACGCTGGACGAGGAAATCGTGCTGGACAAAAAGAAGAAGCACCGGCTTTCCGTTGTCATTGACCGTATGAGCGTGCGGGAGGGCATTCAGCAGCGCCTCAGTGATTCCGTGGAGACAGCGCTGAAATTGGCGGACGGCGTCATGGAAGTGCAGGTCATCGGCGGGGAGACAAAGGTGTATTCTGAAAAATTCTCCTGTCCCGACTGCGGCATCAGCCTGCCGGAGATCGAACCCCGCCTCTTTTCGTTCAACGCGCCGTACGGGGCCTGTCCTACCTGCGGCGGTCTGGGCATCAACCGGGAATATGACTGGGAACTGATTCTGCCGGATAAAACTAAAAGCTTTGCGGACGGCGCCATCGCGGCCATGTCCGGCAATCCGGCTTCGTTTACCATGCGTCTGCTGACTGCGTTTTTGCAAAAATACGGCTATACGGTGGATAACTGCTGGAACGACCTGAAGCCTGCCATGCAGGAAAAACTGCAGTGGGGCGCCGGGGCGGAAACGTTCCGGTTCATCTATACAAATCTCAACGGCGACACCAATGAATACAACCGGACCTGGGACGGTGTGATCCCCATGCTGAAGCAGCGTTACCGGGAAGCCTGGGGCGATGCCATGCGGGAAGAACTGGAAACCTTTATGAGCGGCAACATTTGTCCGGACTGTCATGGGAGCCGGCTGAAACCGGAAGTGCTGTCTATCCTGGTCGGAGGTAAGAATATCAATGATGTGACACAGATGACGGTACGGGACGCCTGCAGCTTTTTCAATTCGTTGCAGCTGACGCACCGGCAGCAGGTCATTGCCAAACAGGTTTTGAAAGAGATTAACGCCCGTCTTGATTTTCTGAATAACGTGGGACTGGATTACCTGACCCTGTCCCGGGCGGCGGCAACCTTAAGCGGCGGAGAGGCTCAGCGTATCCGGCTGGCTACCCAGATCGGAAGCGGACTCACCGGGGTGTTATATATTCTGGATGAACCCAGCATCGGTCTGCACCAGCGGGACAACGGACGCCTGCTGCAGACCTTTTACCATCTGCGGGATCTGGGCAACAGCGTGCTGGTGGTGGAACACGACGAAGAAACCATGCGGGCCGCGGACCAGATCATCGACATCGGACCAGGGGCGGGCGAGCACGGCGGAACCATTGTAGCCCAGGGGACCGCAGCGGAAATTATGAAAGTGGAAAATTCCGTCACAGGCCAGTATCTCAGCGGGAAAAAGTTTATTCCCCTGCCGAAGCGCCGGCGCAAACCGGATGAGCGGAATATCGAAATCATCGGTGCGGCGGGGAACAATCTGAAAGAAATCGACGTACAGATTCCTATCGGACTCTTTACCGTGGTGACCGGCGTAAGCGGCAGCGGCAAGTCCACCCTGATCAATGACATTTTATACAATGCGCTGGCGGCCAAACTGCACGGGGCACGGCTACGCCCGTTAAAACACAAAGAGATTCGCGGGCTGGAGCAGATTGATAAAATTATTAACATCGATCAGAGCCCCATCGGGCGTACGCCCCGTTCCAACCCGGTGACCTATACCGGAACGTTCAATTACATCCGCGCGTTGTTCGCGTCAACCAATGAAGCGAAAATCCGCGGTTATAAACAGGGACGTTTCAGCTTTAACGTGAAAGGCGGACGCTGTGAAGCCTGCCAGGGCGACGGCGTTAATAAAATTGAAATGAATTTCCTGCCGGATGTGTACGTACCCTGCGAAGTTTGTCACGGCGCCCGTTACAACCGGGACACGCTGGAAGTTCACTACAAAGGAAAAAATATCGCACAGGTGCTGGATATGACTGTGACCGAAGCGCTGGACTATTTTAAGAACCAGAAGCGGATTGAAGACAAACTGCAGGTGCTGGAAGATGTGGGCCTGGGTTACATCCGCCTGGGACAGGCGGCTACCACCCTGAGCGGAGGGGAAGCCCAGCGCATCAAACTGGCGGCGGAACTGTCCAAAAAAGGAACCGGCCGTACCATGTACATTCTGGACGAACCCACCACCGGTCTGCATACCGCGGACGTCCACAAACTCCTGCAGGTACTGCAGCGTCTGGTAGACAGCGGCAACACCGTTGTCGTGATAGAGCACAACCTGGACGTAATCAAGTCAGCGGACTGGCTGATTGATTTAGGCCCCGAAGGCGGGGACAAAGGCGGTACCATTGTAGGTGTTGGCACGCCGGAACAACTGGCCCGGAACAAGAACTCCTATACCGGCCAGTACCTGAAGCGGGTCATCGACGACGCAAAGAAGAGCGGGAAATATCAATAGTTTTTGCTTTTAGTTTTAGTATTTAATTAAGTAATGAAAAATAATAGAGCTTTCGGAAAAGACTGAGCAAAACATCGGGAACGATTGCGTTATTTCATGAGATGAAATGCGCTGTCGTGGCGAGACTGTCTGAGGGGCGCAGCCCCGAGTTTCGAAGCCACAGGCGCATAAGTCCATGAAATAGCAATCGTGTAAGGTTTTGCGAAGCTTTTCTGAAAGCAGGGTATTTAATCATGGTTATCAGTGATAAAATCGAAAAAGCCCTTGCGGTTTTGCCCCATAAACCCGGCGTGTACCTCATGCACGACAGTACCGGCCGGGTCATCTATGTAGGCAAGGCTAAAAATCTGAATAACCGGGTCCACAGCTATTTCCGGGCATCGGGCCGACATTCTGTTAAAGTGGAAGCGCTGGTCAGCCATGTGGAAGACCTTGAAACCATCATGACCGACAGCGAGATCGAAGCCCTGATCCTGGAATGCAACCTGATCAAGAAATACCGTCCCCGTTACAACATCATGCTGCGGGACGATAAAACCTATCCCTATCTGAAGATCACCCTGCAGGAAGAGTTCCCCCGCATGTACATCACCCGTCGCGTGGTAAAAGACGGCGGGAAATATTACGGTCCCTATCCGGATGTAGGGGCATTGCGCTCCACCATGAAACTGCTGCGTTCCCTGTTTCCCGTACGGAACTGCCGCAACATGAATCAGGAGCGGCCCTGCCTGCAGTATCATATCAAACGCTGTCTGGCTCCCTGTGCGGGAAAAATCAGCCGGGACGCATACGGTGAACTGATCAAAGCCATTTGCCTGGTGCTGGACGGGAAGACGCAGGAACTGCGACGGAACCTGAAACAGTCCATGCAGGAGGCGGCGGATAATTATGAATTTGAACAGGCAGCCCGCTACCGTGACCAGCTCCAGGCGGTGAACCGGCTGGAGGAAAGCCAGAAGGCCGTGCTGGAAGGCGGCGACATGGATGTGGTGGGGTATGCCGAGGATGACTTCAACGTTTGCCTGCAGGTGTTCTTTGTCCGGGGCGGCAAGCTTATCGGTCGCAAAGATTTTATGCTGCCGGCTGAGAAGGAAGAGGAAGCGGATATCATTGCGGCATTTTTGAAACAGTATTATAATGCGGAAGACATCTTCCTGCCGAAAGAAATCCTGGTATCCTGTCTGCCGGGAGAGGAGGATCTTGCCCTGTTGCAGCAGTGGCTTTCGGAAAAAGCGGAACGCAAGGTTACCGTATCAACGCCCCGGCGCGGCGACAAGGCCAAACTGATGCAGCTGGCCTGTGACAACGCCCGGAAGCTGATACAGGAAAAAGAACGCAAGGGTAAGATGCAGCAACTGACCGACGAGGAATCGGCGGAAGAACTACAGCGCATCGTGGGCTGCGACAGACCGCTGGCGCGTATGGACTGTTTTGATATTTCCCACAACCAGGGCAGTGAAACCGTATCCTCTATGGTGGTGTTTCGTTACGGTGCTCCCAGCAAAAAGGACTATCGCCGTTTTAAGCTGCAGTCCACAGAAGGCAAGCCGGACGATTTCAAGTCTATGCAGGAAACGGTGTACCGCCGGTATAAGGATTATGAAGACCTGCCGGACCTGATCATCATTGACGGTGGAAAGGGACAGCTGAATGCGGCACTGCATGTGATCCGCGGTCTGGGGCTGGACATTCAGGTCATTTCCCTGGCGGAAAAGAATGAAGAAATTTTTCTGGAAGGGCAGAGTGAGAGCATTTATCTGGAACGGGAATCTCCGGCGCTGCATGTAATCCAGCATATCCGGGATGAAGCCCACCGCTTTGCCATCACCTATCACCGGAAACGGCTGCAAAAGAAAAATCTGGTGTCCGTTTTGGATAAAATTGAAGGCATCGGGCCCGCGCGGCGCAAAGCGTTGTGGAAAGCTTTTTCAACACTGGAGGCCATGAAGCAGGCCACAGAGGAAGAACTGGCGGCGGTGGAGGGAATGAACAAACCGGCTGCCCATACATTGTATGAGTTTTTCCGCAGCGATATAGTGAAAAAGAACGATATGATTGGCAAATCCTGACTCTGTATATCCCTGCATAATGAAAGTGATACCGTGGACAACGTTCAGCTGTAAAAAGAAAGACCGGGTGAATCGTTTTTGTATAATTTTTATACAGCATTTGTTACAATAAGCGTGCTGGTTTTTATTGCAATCTACAATACTTCATTCATAACAGTAGTGACCCTGGGCGGTACCGTGCTGGGGAGCGCGCTGGTCGGGCTTTGCTCTGCATTGCTTTCTTTCCTTTTATGCAAGGCGTTGCGCAAAAAAACGATGCGGTGTGTGTTGGGGATGAGCGGTTGCGGCTGTATCATCGGGGCAACGGCTTCCAGCCTGCCGGGTTGGGAGATTAAACCGGATATAGAGACGGCGCTGTTTTTGATAGCACTTTGCTTTTTAGTTACAGAGATTAACGAATACACATTGGATGACTGAATTACGTAAAGCCTGCGATAGTAATTCGGAACGGTTTTAAAAATACCCAAACGGGTTTAAAGAGACGGGAACATTTTTTAGTAAAGAAAAAGGAGAGAGTTCATTGACTGTAAAACTGATTGCAAGCGATATGGATGATACGTTGTTAAACAGCAACACGAAACTTTCAGAGAAGAATGCGGCGGCCATTCATAAAGCCATCGCCCAAGGCATTGTCTTTATGATTGCGACGGGACGCATGTATGTCTCCGTCAAACCATACGCTGATGCACTGGGGCTGGATGTACCGCTGGTTACCTATAACGGCGCCCTGGTGAAGGGAAGCAAAAGCGGGAAGGTGTATTATGAACATCCGCTGAAGCTGGACACTGCGTTGGAGCTGCTGGCCTATTGCAAAGAAAAAGGCTATTATATCCAGTCCTATCAGGGGGACGAACTTTGGGTAAAAGAAGAAACCGTCTTTTCCGCAGAGTATGAAAGGATATCCGGAATCAAGGCAAAACCTGTGGGCGAGAAGCTGTATCACCCGGAAGTTGCGCCGTACAAGTTACTGGCCATGACAAAGCCGGAAGAGTTTCAGAAGGTGTGGCAGGATATCCAGCAGAAGTTTGCGGGTAAAGTAACCGTGACCAGTTCCCGGGATAACTTTCTGGAACTGATGGAACCCGGTGTGAATAAATGGAACGCAGTCAAAGCGGTAGCGGCATCTTACGGAATCAGACCGGAAGAAGTGATGTGCATCGGCGACAGCAACAACGACTTGAGCATGATTGAAAACGCAGGCATCGGCGTGGCGGTAGCGAATGCCAAACCAGCAGTGCAGGCAGCGGCAAAACTGGTCACAGCTTCCAATGATGAGGACGGGGTGGCCGAAGCCATCGAAACGGTATTGCAGCCGTGAAAAGACAGAGAACCTTTGTGAGGTCTGCTTTACCTTACCGGTACTTGTGTTATAATGGAAGTAAACGTATAGCAGTCATTGAGATTTCTTTGAGAGGCTTTTTGTGGTGTGAGGAGACGCTATGGAACAGGGTCGTTTTGTAATTATTACCGGCATGTCCGGCGCAGGGAAAACACAGGTGCTCCGTACGCTGGAAGATTTAAATTATTTCTGCGTAGATAATCTTCCGGTCATGCTGCTTCCCAAATTTATCGAGCTGAGCCGTCAGACTCCCGGGCGCAATACTGCGATGGTCATAGACACCAGGGGAGGCGATGCCTTTTCCAGCCTGGTTGAGATCATGGACGAAATGCATGCCAACGGGTTTGATTTTGAAGTATTGTTTTTAGATGCAGATGACGCGACGCTGATCCGACGGTATAAAGAGACCCGGCGCCGGCATCCGATGGAGAAAGGACATAACAGTCTGTCGGAGAGCGTATTGCTGGAACGGCGCTCCCTGTCCGATGTGAAGAGCCGCGCAACGAATATTATTGATACCTCTCATTATTCGAATGCAAGGCTGAAGGAAGAAATAGGGCGCTTGTTCGGGGATGAGAATTCCGCGCCGGGAATGCTGATCGTGGTACAGTCATTTGGTTATAAATATGGTTTGCCGCTGGACAGCGACCTGGTTCTGGATGTGAGGTTCCTGCCGAATCCTTTCTACGAAGAGAATCTGAAAAAACTGACCGGAAATGATGAACCGGTACAGGATTTTCTAAACCGGTTTCCGCAGACATACAAATTTCTCCGGATGGAATGCGAGATGCTGGCGTATCTGATTCCCCAGTATGAAAAGGAAGGAAAGAGCCAGCTGGTGATCAGTGTAGGATGTACAGGCGGGCAGCATCGCTCCGTGTATATTGCAAACAATATTTATAACTATCTTCGCTTGAAATCGTATCGGGTGGAATTACTCCACCGGGAAATTAAGCAAAAAAATTAATGGTGTCAGGAGTTTTGACGAATGGGATGGATTAGCTGGCTTTGTCCGGGCATACAATTGAAACGGTGGCTGCTGTTATTTACGGTGGGTATTATCGTTTGCGCGTTTTCCCTGGCATTGCTGTTTAACAGCCAGGTGATGGGAATGGCGGAAGAACTGCTGTTCCGCCTCAGTTATCTGGCGACCGGCAAATACGGGAACGGCGTGACGATAGCCATTGGACTTGCCGGTATGATATTGGGAATCGGCATTATCATTTATGCCGTACGGCGTATTGTGCGTTCTGTCGTGGAGGCTGTGAGCCCGGAGAGCAGCGATTCGCTGATGGAAACAATTTTTACCAGCCGCAAGCTGAGCAGCGGTCCTGCCATAACTGTAATTGGCGGAGGAACCGGTCTTTCCACGCTGTTGCGGGGTATGAAGTTTATTACGGGGAACTGTACTGCGGTAGTTTCCGTCGGCGACGACGGAGGCTCCTCCGGCCGGCTGCGCCATGAATTGGGGATCATTCCGCCGGGCGACCTGCGCAAATGTATGATCGCGATGGCAGACAGCGAACCGCTGATGGAGCGGGTGCTGCAATACCGGTTTGAAGGTGAATCCTATCTTTCCGGGCACAGCCTCGGGAACCTGTTTCTGGCGGCGATGGCGGAAACAGAAGGCGGTATGGAAGAAGGACTGGAAGCGGCCAGCCAGATACTGAAAATGCGTGGCCGTGTGATTCCTACTACGTTGCATAATATCCAACTGGCGGCCGATATGACGGACGGAACCTTTGTTATGGGACAGGCGGAAATTGCCCAGGCACATAAGACGGTTCGGCGGCTTCATATGATTCCGGATAATGTGCCGGCAACCAAAAGCGCGGTTGACGCTATTATGCAGGCGGATATTCTGGTACTGGGACCGGGGAGCCTGTATACCAGTGTCATTTGCAATTTGCTGGTGCCGGAAATCCGGGAAGCCGTAGTGAAAAGCAAGGCGATCAAGGTGTATATTTGCAACGTCATGACGCAGCCGGGCGAAACAGACGGGTTCGGTGCTTTTGAACATGTTGAGACGCTGACCGGCTATGCGGGCCAGTCATTTTTAGATTACGTAATCGTCAACAGCGAAGCTGTTTCTGAGGAACAGAAGGCGTTATACAAAATAAAGGGACAGGAACCGATTTCCCCGGATGTGGATAAGATTGAACAGATGGGCATCAAAGTGATTCAGGCCAAACTGATCAGCAAGTCGGATATGGTACGACATGATCCGCAAAAGCTGGCGCAGGCCATTATGTCTTTGACATACCGGCTGCGGCTGTTTGGCAGAGGTTTTGTTTTCTTTGATTACTTTTTTATGCGGCACAATATGCGCAGACTTAGTAAAAAGCTGGGCAAAGAATCGTAGTATCGTTGAGCAGGAGGCTGCTTTGTCATATTCTTCGGATGTAAAAAATGAACTGGCCCGTCTGGAAGGGCAGAAACCGTGCTGTGAAAAGGCGGAATTGCTGGGCGTACTTCGCATGAGCGGCGCGCTGGTGTTACGCGGTAAAAATATCGGAATCCACTTTTCTACAGAAAACGCGGCACTGGCCCGCAGGGTCCTGCAGGTTCTGAAAAGTAATTACCAGGTCCGGACGGAAGTAGTGATTACGCGTTCACGTCGATTAAAAAAGAATAACCGGTATCAGGTGGAGGTGCTGCCTGACAGCCGGGTTGCAGATGCGTTGCGTGAGTTGCAGATACTGCCTTCGGAGGAAGATGTAAAAAGAAGCAATCTGCTTGGCAAAGTCTGTTGCAGGAAGGCGTTTTTACGGGGCGTGTTTATGGCAGGCGGTTCTGTCAGCCGTCCCTCCGGCGATTACCATATGGAAATCGTTACAGAAACAGAAGAACTTGCCAGACTGGTTTTGAAAGTGATGCATGGTTTTTCTCTTTCTGCCCGTATGACAGACCGGAAAAAGGATTATATTGTCTATTTAAAAGACGGGGACCATATTATTACGTTTCTTTCCATTATCGGTGCACATCAGGCGTTGCTTGAATTTGAAAATGTACGTATTGTCAAAGAGATGCGTAACAATGTGAACCGGCGTGTTAACTGTGAAACCGCAAATTTGAACAAGGTGATCCGCGCTTCCGTGCTGCAGGTTGCCTGTATTCGATATTTGCAGGAACGTGGCTGTTACGAACTGCTGACGGATAAATTGAAGGAAGCGGCAGAACTGCGCCTGCTGCACCCGGATATTTCCCTGAACGATCTGGTTGAGTTTACAGAGGGAAAGGTTGGCAAGTCAGGATTGAACCACAGGCTGAAAAAAATTCAGCAGCTGGCAGTAGATAAGGGTATGGATATCAGCGAATATGATTAAATGTATCTGTCGGATCCTCAAAATTTTGCTTGTGGTTGCCGCTGTTTGCGGTATGGCATACCATGGGCGGATCAAAGAAGATTTTGAAAACTATAAAATGCGTGCGGTTCCTGCGCTGATGTATCACAGTATCAGTAAACGTCCGGCAGGATGGACGGAAGATTTATGTGTGCCGCCGGAAGTGTTTGAGGAACATCTGAAATATCTGAAAGAACACGGTTATACGGTTGTGACGGCGCGTCAGGCCACAATTCTTCTGAAAAGCAGACAGAATGTGATGAATACGGTCGTTCTTACCTTTGATGACGGATATGTGGACAATTATACCCAGGCGTTTCCGCTGTTAAAAAAATATGGGTTTAGCGGTACGTTTTATATAATAGGTAAAGACGTCGGAAAAACACTGGACAGGAACGGAACGATCCAATACATGAGTTTCGAACAACTGAAAGAGATGCACCGGCAGGGAATGGAAATCGGTTCTCATACCATGAGCCACGATCCGTTGGCAGCGATTAAGCCGAATTACCTGCCATGGGAGATTTATCAGCCCCTGAATCTTTTTTATGAAAAGATGGGATTTTGGATCTCGGGGATTGCTTTTCCCAACGGTTCCTTTAATGATGCGGTCATTGCCGAGATTGGCAAGTATGTCAAATATGAATACGGTTTCTCCGGCGTGCCCGGCTGTAATACGCTGAAACTTGTGCAGGAACGTCCTTTTGAATTTCGCAGGGCCGGCGTATATGACCGGGGTCGCGGCACCAAAGATATAGACCGGGCATTGCAAAAATGTTATCTTTTCGGATACCTGGAAGACAAGGGGATATCGGCTGAGTTTCTGGATAAAGTGCTGACTTTTGTGCAGGAGACCATTCATTAGCTGTCCGATTAGTTGTATGAGTTTTTGTTTGTTTGCAATAAAAGCCTTGCATATTAGAGAAAAACAAGGTAAAATAAAGTATCACAGTTATCCAAGGAGGGTATGAGATGAAAAAACATATTAAGACTGTT
The DNA here is from genome assembly GCF_902793885.1 of uncultured Succiniclasticum sp. NCBI lineage: Bacteria > Bacillati > Bacillota > Negativicutes > Acidaminococcales > Acidaminococcaceae > Succiniclasticum > uncultured Succiniclasticum sp. The sequence goes on along the minus strand of NZ_CADBFF010000024.1, from coordinate 2,139 downwards.
AATAAAGCTATGATCAACAAAACGCTGCGCACCGGCGGCTGCGGAGAATGTCCGGCTTCCTGCCAGTCTGCATGCAAGACTTCCTGCACGGTTGGCAATCAGGTTTGCGAACACAAATAATCAGTTATTACAAAAAACCAGCGTGTTAAACAGCTCCCTGTTAATGCGGGGAGCTGTTTTCATATAAGAAAGGTTGGGAAGATGGAAAATCAGTTGATTCACCGTATGAAAGTGAATGGCGATATGGCCGTATTGGATATAAACAGCGGGGCCGTGCACCTGGTCGATCAGATCGGGTATGACGTGCTGGGCGTGTTTGACGGTCACAATGACGAGGAGACGGTTGCCGCACTTGCGGATACCTATAGCGAAGCGGAGTTGCGGGAGGTTATTGGGGAACTGCATGAACTGATGGAACAGGGGGTTCTGTTTTCTCCTGAGTTTGATGTGCCGGAAACCTTTGCGACAGAACCGGTTTTGAAATCATTGTGCCTGCATGTGGCCCACGATTGCAATCTGCGCTGCAAATACTGTTTTGCCGGGACAGGGGATTTTGGCGGCAGGCGGGAACTGATGAGTGCGGAAACCGGGAAAAAGGCAATTGATTTTGCCATTGCCGGCAGTCGTAAGCGCCATAATTTGGAAATTGATTTGTTTGGCGGTGAACCGCTTGTTAATTTTGGCGTCGTCAAAGAGATTATCCAATACGCAAGAAAGCGCGAGGTAGAAGCAGGTAAAAATATCAAGCTTACACTGACCACGAATGGTACGCTGTTAAATGATGAAATCATACAATTCCTGAACGATAACCGGGTCATGGTCGTGCTGAGCCTTGACGGCGGTAAGGAAATGCATGATGCCATGCGTCCGTTCCCAAATCAAACCGGCAGCTATGATGCAGCGGTGCGCGGTTTTAAAAAGCTTATCAAAAGCCGCAGGGGCTGGAATTACTATCTGCGTGGCACATACACGCATTTCAGTACGCATTTTGCGGAGGAAGTGCTGAAGATGGCGGAAGTCGGAAAAGAAATTTCCATGGAGCCTGTTGTGGGAACCACGGAGCCGTACACACTGACCGAAGAAGACCTGCCAATCCTGTTTGCAGAATATGACAAACTGGCTGCCGAGTATCTGAAACGGCGGCGCGGGCAAGGTGAGCCTTTTGATTTCTTCCATTTTAATGTAGCGCTGGATAACGGTCCCTGTGTAGCAAAACGTCTGGCCGGCTGCGGCGCAGGACATGAGTATTATGCCATAACGCCCTCGGGAGAGATTTACCCCTGTCACCAGTTTGTGGGACGCGAAAAGTATCTGATGGGAACATTAGACACGGGTATCGTTCGACCTGACCTGGTTAAAAAGTTTCGCAATACCCATGTCATGACCAAACCGAAGTGTAAGGAGTGCTGGGCCCGCTTTTTCTGCAGCGGGGGCTGTCACGCCAATGCGGATCTGGTGAACGGGGATATTACAAAACCGTATGAATACGGCTGTAAGATTCAGAAAAAACGGTTGGAGTGCGCTATCGTGCTGCAGGCACTGCTGACAGAAGATTCGCTGGAAGGCGCGGAAGATATGCGCCCCGATATTGATAATTTTAAATTCCAGACAGGGAAGACCGAAGAAAAAGTGAAGTAGTCAGGAAAAATAGTGGGCAGACGGTTTGTTTTGCATTGGATGTAGAATTGTAATATATCACGGATTAGCACGACACCAGTCAGGAGCATAACCAGACGATCAATACTGATCCCAAATTTAAAGAGAGGCGCAAGCCTCTCTTTTCTTCATTTTGCCAGGCCTTTGCGGTAATCGAAAGCATTAAAAGTAATGACTCTAAAAAACTTTTGATTTTTTTGAAAAAAGGTGTTGACAAAGGAAAAAAGAAGTGCTACTATAATCAAGTCGTCGAAAGACGGCAAGGAACCTTGAGAACTGAATAACGAACCAAATGAATGTGCGGGTCAGTCCCTTTTGGGACGGACCTAACGAAGTCAAAAAATTTCTGAACAACAAGAAGAGCCGAATCGGCTTTCTGTAAAGTATTATGGAGAGTTTGATCCTGGCTCAGGACGAACGCTGGCGGCGTGCCTAACACATGCAAGTCGAACGGGGATTTTGTTTCGGCAGAATCCTAGTGGC
>NZ_CADBFF010000023.1:0-40520 GCF_902793885.1 uncultured Succiniclasticum sp. | reverse complement strand
ATGGCCCATAGCGGATAGGTCTCCCACACAGCGTTCATTTCACATGCTGCCACGTCGAAAACCGTCATTACCAGGTTGGCAATCATAACCCACAGAAAGTAGTAGCTGGAACGGACGGGAAGATTGCGCCGCAAACAGTAAAGAATAAGGAGAATTAGCTGAATCGGTATGGAAGCCAGGACATAATCATAGTTATAGTTACCCAACCAGTTTATCATAACCATTTACCCCAATTATTATATATCTATAACTCTTTCCTACAGACTTTTTATACAAAACAAAAAAGATCTTTTTGTTTCGCCCCTCTTCAATGTTATTATACCAAAAAAGCAGGTAGTCGTGCCAGCAATATCATCAAGTTAAGGTTTCTTCAGGAAAAAATTACTCCTTCTGCTTACGTTTAGCAGAGGGAGTTACTCTTTTATTTGTATTTTCAATGATGCTTACTCATATATTAAGAATTGGAATTAGCTTAACTTAATGACATTTAATCCGTGTTTCCTTTACTTTACTGCAACAATGCCAAACAGCGGAGCCGGATCGTAAAACTTATCCTTTTTCGGATACAGCCGCCGGCCTACCGTTGTATCGGCAGAACAGGCGCTTACCCCCAGTTTCCGCAATATATCCAGGTCCCAGCGGGGGCGGTCAAAGATGCTGATATCCAGCATGTGATAGATTTGGTGGCACTGTTCCACCATTTCTTTGGTTATGTCCTTGTGAGCGTAAACCGCTTCTTTTTCAAAATCGCCGTGATGATACTTGCCGTGTTCCGCGTCGTAATTCAGAAGCAGTCCGCCGGTTTTCAGGACGCGCAGCCATTCCACGTAAGCTTTTTCCGGATGAGGCAGGTTCCATGTCACGTTGCGGGAAACAACAACGTCAAAGGTTTCGTCAGGAAAGGCCAGTTTTTCCGCGTCCATTACCTGAAAGCGCGCGTTGGATTTTTCTTCCGCAGCTAACGAGACGGCCTCTTCAATCATGGATTCCGTTAAATCAATGCCTGTGACGTCATAGCCTTTCGCGGCCAGCAGTATGGAAAAGAAACCGGCGCCGCAGCCGATATCCAATATTTTCAGCGGTTTCTCCACCGGCAGGTGACGGCAGATTTCCTCCTGCCATTGCCGCATCTTTTCGCTTTGCAGCTCTTCCCGGCGCAGGCTTTTGAAACCCGGCGCGCGTTTCGTCCAGTAATCTTCTATAAATTCTTTTGCATCTTGCCTGTGGATTATGCTCTTTTCGCTGATTTGTGTCATGAGATGTACCCCGCTTTCCTGATCTTAGCTTTTATCTATAATTATAACAAAACAGCCGCAGATTATAAATCCACGGCTGCCTGATCAGCTTCAGGTTATGCGATTCACGCAGTTTACCGGTTTCCTAATTTTTTATTTTTTATTTTCCCAAGTGTTTGGTAAAGAACCCGTCCAGTCTTTCGAAGGGAATCTTTTCATAAATATCGTACAGGTCGCAATGGGTCGCGCCCGGCATCACGATCAGTTCCTTCGGCTCCTTCGCACGCTCGTAAACGTTTTCGGAATGATAACGGGAATGGGCCTTGTCGCCGGTGATCAGCAGCAACGGACGGGGACTCAGTTCTTCCACATGGGCCATCAGGTCGAAGTCAAAGAATCCGTACGGCGTGGTTGAAGACCAGATCCCGTTGGAGTTGATGGCACGGGGATGGAACGCCCGGCCTTTATAGTAGTTGAAGAAATCGGTGGTCACAGGGTCTGCACCTTCCGGCAGTTTGTTGGGAAGCAGCGTTACGCCTTCGCCGGTAGCGTGAACGGCTTTTCCGTCAGCCCCGATGGCTACTTCATGATAACCGGGCAGTGTTTTGCCCAGTTCCGCCTCTTTCCACCGCATCTCGGCCAGATATCCTTTCACGGTTTCCCGCTGGGCCGGAGTATAGTAATCTCCCTTATAGTGGTTCCGGATGCTGTCGTTCATATTGTACAGGGCAGAGGTTGCCACCGCTTTAATACGCACATCGTTGATCGCCGCGGTAACAGCCATGCCGCCTAACCCGCAGATGCCCATGGCGCCGACGCGCTCTTTGTCAACGAAGGGCAGCAGGCCCACAAAGTCAACCGCTGCATGGAAGTCTTCCGTAAAAATATCGGGGGACGCCACGTCGTGTACGTTGCCGCCGCTTTCTCCTGTAAAGGAGCAGTCAAAGGCTACGGTCACAAAGCCCCGTTTTGCCATCTCCTGGGCATACAGACCGGAAGACTGTTCTTTCACTGCGCCAAAGGGACCGCTGAACACGATGGCGCTGTATTTTTTGTTCGCGTCAAAATGTTCCGGCAGGTACAGGTGACCGGCCACTTCGATGCCGTACCGGTTTTGGAAACGGACCATCTTGGTCTGGATTTTTTTATCCACTTTGAACACGCGGGAATCGTTGGTCAGTTCGGTAATGGAAGAGTTCTTCATCTGGCTTGCCATGACGGCCGCAGCATTTGCATCCGCCGGAGCGGCAAAAGCTGCGCCTGCAAAGCTTACAGCGGCCAACGCCAGGCTCAGGACAACGGATTTCATCAGTTTGCGGGTACGGGAAGTTTTTTTCATTTGCGTTTCTCCTTTTTCATAAACCTGAATGTTTCGCTGACCGTTCTGCTGCAGTTTCACACTACACATTTCATCTGTCAGCTTTGCACAACGTGTTTGCAGTCTTCTCAAAGCAGCCTGCATCATCACGCATTTTGATTTCATCGGAAGCTGTTTGCTTCTTGCATGTTCATTGTAAAGGAGTCGCGCAGAAATGTCTAATACTTAATAATCATTTTCAGTTATGCTCTTTGTCTATATCTGTTTTTTCCCCATATTCTTTTTGCAGTTCAGCCAGAAGCAGCGATGCCACGGGACTAAACACCTGGTACTTTTTCCATATGATCTTCATTTCCGAAGCAGGTACGTCAGCCAGCGGCACAAAGGTCATATCGCTGCCTTTCCCGGTATGCGCCAGTTTATCATAGCCAATCGCGTAGCCCAACCCTTCCTTTACAAAAATGGAAGCATTAAAAAACAGATTGTAGGTAGCTACAATGTTCAGGCGGTCCAGTTTTTCCCCGAACCAGGATGGAAAATTCTGTTCCATATTTTGCCTTGAGCAGATTAAAGGCAGATCGTATAAATCCGCAAGGCGCAATGCATTTTTCTTTGCCAGCGGCGAATCTTTCCGCATGAAGACGCCCCAGGTATCCTGTGCCGGAATCTCCAGATGGTTGTATTTCAGGGGATTCACATACTCCATGACCAGTGCAAAGTCCAAAATGCCTTTATCCAGTTTTTCCGTGATGTCTTCACTGTTTCCGCTGGTGATGTTGCAGCGGATACCGGGGTGCAGCTCTTGCACCCGTTTCAGCGCCCTGGCAAAATACTTCAGGGAATCGGATTCGGGGCAGCCGATAAAAATCTCGCCGCCCATGGTATCGTCCAGCATCTTAAATTCCGTTTCCGTTTTGTCCACCAGATCCAGAATGTCTTCCGCCCGCTTGCGCAGAAGCAAGCCTGCTTCCGTTAACCGCAAGGCATAATTGGTACGGACAAACAGCTTTTTTCCCAGTTCCTCTTCCAGATCCTTTAACTGCCTGGACATGGTGGGCTGGGTAACGTGCAGTCGTTCGGCGGCGCGGGTGATGTTCCCTTCCCGAGCGGTTTCCAGAAAATAACGCAGCACCCGGATTTCCATGATGACGCCTCCTTGGGTAAATTCATTGAAATGAATATAGTAACTTTTTGAATTATAGTTTGGTAAGTTCCTGAATTAATATTGGTGTCTTCTCATATTTTAATTGTTGATCCACCGAATTAGATTCAGTTTCTTCCTGACCGTTATTTGGCAATTTTTGTTTTGACCTTTTAAATTCAGACAGACGGCCTTGTTTTATTTTTCAGTATAACATAAAAATAGACGAAAAGCATATCTGGAAATAAATAATAAGTATTAGACATTTCTGAAGCTGTTTTTTTATAATACAAAGCAGGAACAACATTCAAATTCCAAAAATTAAACAACAGGAGACAAGATAATATGAAAGAAAAAATGTTAGAAGGAAAAGTTGCCATCGTATCCGGCGCAAGCTATGGAATGGGAGAAACCATGGCCGAACTTTTTGCAAAAGAAGGCGCAAAAGTTGTTATGACCGCGCGGGGCAAAGAGAAATTAGAGGCAGCGGTCAACCGGTTGAAAGAACAGGGACTGGAAGTTACCGGCGTGGTAGCGGACAATAAAAATCTGGAAGACGTTAAAAATGTAATCCGGACTGCTCTGACTGTTTACGGCGATCTTGATATTGTCATCAACAATGCGGCCATCGGTGAACAGAAAATGATCGACGAAACGGACGACGAATGGCTGGAGCATGTGTATCAGACCAATGTGTTCGGACCATTCCGTTTTATCCGGGAAGCATTGAAAGTATTCCTGCCCAAAAACGAAGGCTGTATCATCAACATTTCTTCCGTCAATGGAGACCGTCCTTTCTGCGGGGCATCCTATACCTCCTCTAAAGGCGCTATCAACACACTGACCAAAAACGTAGCTATGCGTCTGATCAATACCAATATCCGCATCAACGCCGTGGCTCCGGGCGCTACCGTAACGCCTGCCCATCTGGCTAATAAAGCAGGCGAACAACCCGGTGGCGCAAAGATGCTGGAGTTCAGCAAACACTTTGTATATTTTCCCGGCCCGGAATGCGATCCCATGGATCAGGCAAACGCCTGCCTTTTCCTCGCTTCCGACATGGGCAAACATGTAAAAGGACAGGTCATCCAGGTCTGCAACGGTGCATTCCTGTAATTTTGCGGCAACGTAATGCTGCATGAGACGAGTATGTAAGAGTATGCATTGAGAAAACGTTTGCGTTGAGAAAAAATCAATCCCTGCCTGCGCTGATGAACTTCAGCGACAGACAGGGATTTTGTATTGTTAAAAAAATAAATAATTCTTCTCCGCTCAGTATAATGGCGGTGAAATCTTCTCCGGTTTCAGTCCGGTATGGGGGCTCAAATAGTATTCCAGGGTAATGTCCGGATTTGCTTTAAGAACCCTTTCAATCAGTTCTTCCACCTTTTCTTCCTGCTCGATAACCAAAACCAAAGGCTTTTCCGCACCATACTCCACTCTGATTTTAAAAACAGGAATACCGATACCGCAGCATCCATGCGGACGATACGCAGATGGCTGGCTTCGCATGCTCTTAATCAGTGAAACCGGAAGATACTTCCCATCAAAATAAATTGCGTTTTCTGAAACTTCATAACGTTCAATCCGCTTGCTATGTTTGCGGTCTTGTTTTACGTTTTCAAGTTCTTTCCCATGTACAATGCATTCCCATTTCAAAATACCAAACATAATTAAGCCTCAAAACTCCAAACTTGTATCTACAGTCACGTTTATATTTAAGGAGACGCTACCATCCCATCTCGTTAAATACGTAGTCCTTAAACCGGAACAAAACATATAACGGGACAGACCATACATGTGTATCTCCGTCCATATTGTCCCCTACGTTTTTCAGGGAGGTCTTGATCGCCATCTTTGGTTTATATCTGCTGCAAAATAAATGCAGGCTCTTGGCTTTTGTATTATCTGCCGACTTTACCTCAACCGGCAAAAGCACACCTTCATAATCGGTGATAAAATCCAGCTCTGCATCGGCTTTCGTTCTCCAGAAATAACAGTCTATGCCCATACATTCCAGTTGCGTATAAACATAGTTTTCCGTCAGCGCTCCTTTATAGTGGATATATGCAGCATCGCCTTCCAAAATGGTTCTGTAGTTTATATTGGATTTTTTTCTCAGAAGCCCCACATCAGACATATAAACTTTAAAATATGTATGATCCGCCATCCCGGATAACGGAATCTCCGGCGTTTTCACCAGATTGAGCTTGCGTGCGATACCGGCATTCACCAGCCACGCCAGCGCGTCTTCCAGATCTTTTGCCCTTGCTCCCTGCTTTACATGGGAAAAGATAAATTTATTATTATCCCTTGCTATCTGCAAAGGGATGGCGTCCCATATCATTTTAATCTTTATCGCCGTATCGGGCATGGTATGTTTGCCAAAGTCATCCGCATAATCTTTTAAGATCCGGTCCTGTACCTCTTCCACGGCTTTGTAGTCATGCGTATCGATCCACGTTCGCACCGCTTCCGGCATTCCGCCGACAATATAATAATTCTTCAGATATTTTTCAAGAGGAACCGTGTAGAGCTCTGTCAATTCCCGTTCAAAAGCAACTTTCCTGACTCCGTCAATATATTTCCCGCCGCCGTCGGCCCGGACAAACTCCTCAAAGCTCATGGGATACATATGGATCCGCTCAACTTTTCCAACGGGAAAAGAAATTCCTTCTTCCCGCAACGCCACGCCCAAAAGAGATCCGGCCGCTATGATATGAAGTTCCGGCAAATTCTCACAGAAATACTTAAGCGCCTGTATGGCTCTCGGGCAATCCTGTATTTCATCAAAAACCACAAGTGTCGAACCCGGTATAATCTTTTTCCCCAAGATAATGCTGCCAAGCTCGTCCAGAATCCTGTCTGTATCAAAATCATAGGCAAAAACTGACTGAAGCCCTGTGTTCCCTTCAAAGTTGAAGTAAGCCATATCTTCAAATTCACTCTGCCCGAATTTCTTTATCAGATAGGTTTTTCCGCATTGGCGTACACCGGTAACCAGCAGGGGTTTCCTGATTTTTTTGTTTTTCCATGCCTTAAACTGCTCAGATGCTGTTCTTTCCATGTGCAGCTCCCTCCACAGATATAATAACATTTTTCAACCGAATAAACAAGACTGTTTTGCAAAATTCGACCGAATAATGTTCGTATCCACGCTTATATCGGATGGAAATTTTGACAACACTGCCTGCGTTTCGAGATAAAAATCGCTAACCGTTTATCGTTGTTTTTATCAAAACAGCCGTGGAAAAATCCACGGCTGTGAAAGTTAATCTGGAGTTACAGAATAATCTGTTGTATTGATTTTCAGTATTTAAAACAAATCAGTCCTTTTGTTCATATCCTCGGCTAACGATAACAGTTCCTGTACTTCAAAATCCGGATTCCTGTGATACCCTAAGTCAAGGATTTAACTTTTGCTTTTGCTTTCATAGTGTTAAAGCCCCTATACCGCGCAGGATTCCAATCATACCTTCCGCCGCAATGTCGTTTATAATTTTCCCGTCTTCGTCAAAATAATAAAAGTTCATGACACAGACAGAAATCTTCTTTCCGGTAGCTTTTATGCCTAAAAAGTCACCGTCATGTGTTCCCGTCAAAGTCCAACGAACCGCAACTTTATCCTCGGCGGCGACCATTTCCTCTAATTTCCACTGCACATCAGAAAACCCCTGGCGCATCCAATGCACAACAGATAAATAGCCTTTGCCTCCATATAGCGGAACCGGGCTTGCCGGTGTAAAAAACGAAGCCTTTTCGGATATCAGTCTCTGGGATAACGCTTCATCCGCTGTGTTAATCATAATCTCAAACTGTTTCATGATTGTTTCATTGCTTTCTGCCCTGTTCATGTGTCCTCCTTATTCTTGCAGACGGGTTAAATTTACCACGACTTGTATGTGCAAACATCGTTATCTTAAAAACAGGTCTTTCATTTCCACTTCCGGTTTTCATTTCCCCAATCACAAAGTTTATCCAGCACTTTGACAAGAGAATGCCCCCGCTCGGTCAGCGAATACTCAACCTTAGGAGGAATCTGTGGATACACTTTACGCATGATCAGGTCATCGGCTTCCAGTTCTTTCAGGTTCTGGCTGAGGGTCTTATCCGCCACCTTTTGCAGATAGCGCTGCATTTCGTTAAACCGGACCGGTTCATACTCCATCAGGCAGTACAGGATGACCGGTTTATACTTACCTGAAATCAGGGAAAGGGTGTAGCTGTATCCGGTTTCGTTGAAGTCAGCATCTTCAATCCGTTTTCCTTCCATTTCTTACCTCCCGGTAAGTACCTAACTTAGAAGTAGGTACTTGTTACATTTCTGGTTTCATGGTATCATACCGGACAGGAAAAAGCAATACACAAAGGAGCTGATTGAAATGCCAAAAAAAATCGTAATCTTAAATGGCAGTCCCCGGAAAAACGGCAATACCGCTTCGCTGACCGCCGCTTTTAAACGGGGTGCGGAAGAAGCCGGCCATATCGTGACGGAATTTTTCCCGGCGCATATGAAAATCAACGGATGCCTCGGCTGCTGGAACGGTGGAAAAGACGCGGCGCATCCCTGTGTACAGCGCGACGACATGGAAAAAATCTATCCTCTTTACAAGGAAGCGGACATTGTCGTGCTTGCGTCCCCGCTTTATTACTGGTTCATTTCCGGATTTTTGAAAAACACGTTTGACCGGCTGTTTGCCATTGCAGAAGCCGATCCGAACTATGAAAATCCCAAAAAATTAACCGCGCTGATCATGGCGGCAGAAGGCGACGAATTCCAGGAAAGCGAATTCTGGTATGACCATCTGGAACGCCACATCGGCTGGAAAAGCATCGGAAAAGTATTATGCGGCTATGTAGCGCAGCCCGGGGACACGAACGGGAAACCGGAACTTGTCGAAGCATATAATCTTGGAAAATCAATTAAGTAAAAAGAGTATAATCAAAACCCTCTTTCCGGTCACTTTAGTGACCGGACTTTTTTTGCGAAGCCAGTCATGGTGCGGTTTTCCATCCTGCTTTCTGTTAATAAATATAGACAGTTTTATTTGTCTGTCTTCAGATAGTATATCTTTCGTTCATTTTATTGCTTTGTTCGGGAAAGCTGCCACTGCGCTGACGCGTTAAAATCAGGATTATTATATAAAGGCAGGAAAAAAGCCCGCATCTGGACCGTGCGGGCTTTTTATTTTTACCTATGACACTCTCATCTGCCTTCCAGTTTCTGTTCAATCACTTCTTCCGGTCCGTCCGGCAGAAGCCCGTTCACTTCGTCAACATCCCCTATTTCAACATGTTTGAAATACAGTTTCGTCTCTGCAGCCACCACACCGCTGAGCGCCAGCAGGGCAATCAGGTTCGGAATCGCCATGAGGCCGTTGACAATATCCGCCAGCACCCAGATTGCCTCTAACTTCAGGAAAGCGCCCACGGCTACCAGTACAATAAAAATGATGCGGTACGGAAGAATGGCCTTCACGCCGGCCAGATACACGATGCAGCGTTCCCCGTAATAATTCCAGCCCAAAATGGTGGTGAAGGCAAACAGCACCAGGCCCACCATCAGCACGATTTTCCCTGCTTCCGGATAGCCCTGCATGAAGGCCGCCTGGGTCAGCGCCGCCCCGTTCAGGTCGCCCTTCCACAGCCCGGATACCACCAAGGTGAGGCCGGTAAGGGTACAGATGATAATAGTATCGATGAACGTGCCGGTCATGGAAACCAGCCCCTGCTCCGCCGGCCATTTTGTCTTAGCCGCAGCAGCCACAATAGGCGCAGAGCCCAGGCCGGACTCGTTGGAAAATACGCCGCGGGCCACTCCGGAACGCATGGCCAGCATGACGCTCGCCCCGGCAAAGCCTCCGGCCGCCGCCGTCGGCGTAAACGCGCTGCGCAGCACTTCCATCACCGCGCCGGGCACTTTGTCAATGAACATGAGCAGAAAGCCGACCGTCGCGACAAAATAAATCACAGCCATTGCCGGAACGATTTTGCTGGCAACGGAGGCGATGGACTGCAGCCCGCCGATGGTTACCGCGGCAACCGCCAGCGTGAGAATCACGGCTGTATACATGGGATCGAGCCCGATAGAAAGTTTTGTAATATCCACAATGGAATTCACCTGGGCAAAGGTGCCGATGCCGAAATAGGCAACCAGCACGCCCGCTGCCGCGAAAAACACAGCCAGCGGTTTCCACTGCCTGCCCATGCCGTTTTCAATATAAAACATGGGGCCGCCGGCAATTTCGCCGTGTTCGTCTACGCCGCGGTATTTCACAGCCAGCAATCCTTCCGCATATTTGGTCGCCATGCCGAAAAACGCAGCCACCCACATCCAGAACAGCGCACCGGGTCCGCCGGCTTTCACAGCCGTAGCCACGCCGACAATGTTACCAGTGCCGATGGTAGCGGCAAGGGCCGTGCACAACGCCCGGAACGACGAGGTGTCCCCTTCGCCCTGGCTCTTTGCTTTAAAAATAAGCCCTAACGCTTTGGGCAGACGCGCAACCTGCAAAAATCCCAGACGCAGGCTCAGAAAAACACCGGTCCCCACCAGCAGCACAAGCAGCGGCGGTCCCCAGACAAAACCGTCAATTTCGTTCAACAACTCCAGATCCATAGTTTCTCCTCCAAGGGTACAAAAATAAAAAACTTACCTCCAACTGCTCCGGAGATAAGTTTGCAAATCAAAATAACAGGAAACATCCTGAAATCTTTCTCTGTCCTTTTGCCTGAGAGATAAGAAAGCCGCGTAAGCTTCCGTGCACCTTCGGCGCCCGTACCGGAAAAACGGCGAAGCCGCATCCGTACCGGGACTCTCCAGAGTCGTGTCCCCTTATGGTTCCGCTTTTTACAGCGCCTGAGAGTTTAGCTCCTTCGGCAGGCTTGCGCCGTTCTCCCACAAGATTCATCCACCTTTGTTCAGTTGTACGACAGCACTTATTATATACGTTTTTTCAGAAAATGCAAGTGGAAATAGAAAAGAATAGTAAATGCCCTCACCCTGAAACACATCAGAGTGAGGGCATTTTTAATTACAGGTTTTACAGTTTTCACGTATTCTTCTTCATGCTTAACATGAACACCGTAATCATAATGAGTGCCATCCCTGCGTAATCAACGGGAAGCAACACGGTTCCCAAAAAGAAAACGGTAAAGAGGATTGTGGCGAGGGGTTCAAAACAGCTGATAAGCGACGCTTTCGTCGGCCCGATAAGTTTCACCCCTGCCAGAAACAGGGTAAAGGGAATGATCGTTCCCCCCAGAATAATAAACGCTACCGCGCCCGCGGACGCAGGCGTCCAGGCGCTTACACCGGAATCAGTGAGACTACAGAACGGCAAGAGAAACAACGAAGAGATTAGTTGCCCCCAGCCCATAATCAGCATGGTCGGAAACTGTTTCAGGATGTTTTCCGGCGCAATCATATAAATGCAAAGCGCAATGGCGGACAGTTCTCCTGATACCAGCGCCACGGGTGAAATGACCAGATGGGACGGATCGCCATGGGTGCTGATGAGGAACACGCCGGTCAGGGCCAGCACGACGCCCAGCATTTCCCGCCCTTCCGGCATGCGCCTCCGGACAAAAGCCTGCCACAAAATAATAAATATCGGCGCCTGATACTGCAGGATGGTCGAGGTGGGCGCGTTGGAAACGCTGATCGTGTAATAATACATAAACTGCGCGCCCAAAAGCCCCAGGGTGAACCAAAGCATTTCTGTAATATTTTTGCGCCCGCTCCGCCATAAAGCTAAAAGCGGTTCTCCTTTTATACGCATGAACAGCAGGAATAATATCCCCGCTGCCACCTCCCGCACTGCAATCAGCCAGACCGGGTACGGATGATAATTTTCAAACAGAAACTGTCCGCACACCCCGCTGAGCCCCCACATCGCAGCGCTCAACATCACCATAAGAGTGCCCATTGTCATTGTCGTCCATTACGATTATAGATTTAGTTTGGCAGGCAAACTATCTTAACTACCCATTACCGCTTTTCACGGTAGATACGCGCTTCCAGCGGGCGAAGGCTTCCGTCATCCCCGCCCGGCTCGCTGCTTATGACCCGTGTCATGTTGTCTGCGAAGTTCCGGGGCAGCGCCGCTTCCCTGAGGGAAAAATTCGCTACTGTAACAAGCCGCCGGTTCCCCAGCGTACGGGCAAAGGAAAAAATCTGCTCGTTTTCCGGAAGCAGTTCCTCATAAGTGCCTGCCGTCAGTTCCCTGTGTGAACTGCGGAACTTGCCCAGTTTCCGGTACCAGGACAAAACGGAATCGGGGTCATTGGCTTCCGTCAATGCATTCACCGTAAGGTAATTACTGTGAATCGGCAGCCACGGCTTGCCCGTAGTGAATCCAGCATTCTCGCCGGTGTTCCACTGCATGGGAGTGCGGGCATTATCCCGGCTGAAAAAGTGTACAAACGCCAGGGCCTCTTCCGGAGTAAATCCTTCTTCCAGAGCTGTACGATGCTGGCCGTGGGAAGAAATGTCGTTGTAGTGGTCAATGGACGGCCAGGCCACATTGGTATAGCCAAGCTCCTGTCCTTCATAAATAAAGGGAGTGCCCCGTAACGTCAGCAGGACCGTTGCCATGACTTTTGCCGCCTTTTTCGGGTCCGCTCCTTTCGGGAAAAAGTGGTCCACACAGCGGGGCTGGTCATGATTTTCAAAAAAAACCGGGCACCAGCCGTTTGCCGCCGTCATTTTCTGGCTGGCAGTCAGGGCACTTTTCAGTTCCGTAAGTTTCCACTCGGTAGGACGGCACCAGAGTTCCCCGTTTTTGAGATGAAGGTTTACGTGGCTGAATTCAAACACCATGTCAAACACGCCCTGCGCGCCTACCCATTTGGGTAAATCTTCCGGCGCGACGCCGTTCGCTTCGCCTACGGTAAAAATATCCCGGCCTGCAAACACTTCCCGCTTGAACTCATGGAGAAAATCCAGAATGCCCGGCGTATTGGCCGTCATTGTATGAATCGCGGACAGACCGTCCTCCCCGTCCGGCGCGCCGTCCCGGAATTCCGGTTTCTTTATGTAGGTGATCGCGTCAATACGGAACCCGCCCACGCCTTTGTCCAGCCAGAAGCGGGCCGCGTCGTAAAGGGCTTTTCTCACTTCCGGGTTTTCCCAGTTAAGGTCCGGCTGCTGCGGTGCAAAAGTATGCAGATAATACTGCTGTCGTTCTTCACACCAGGTCCAGGCCGAGCCGCCGAAAATGCTGCGCCAGTTTGTAGGCGCGCTGCCATCCGGTTTGGTGTCCCGCCAGATATACCAGTCCGCCTTCGGATTCACGCGGTTTTTCCTGGATTCCTTAAACCAGCTGTGCTGGTCGGAACTGTGGTTAAAGACGAGGTCCATAACAATACGGATGTTGCGTTTTCCCGCTTCTTTTACAAGGGTATCGAAATCCTCCATGGTCCCGTAGGATGGGTCGATGCCCTTGTAGTCCGAAATGTCATACCCGTTGTCTACCATAGGCGACGGATACACCGGCGTGAGCCATATAGCGCCACAGGAAAGATCCCGGATGTGATCCAGGTTCCCCGTAATGCCGCGTAAATCACCGATTCCGTTTCCGAAAGTATCCGCAAAACTTTTCGGATAAATCTGGTACACCGTAGTCTTCTGCCACCATTTCAACGGGGCGCCGGACGCTTCTGCCCACGCGGTGGAAACCGCCAGGCAAAGCAGCAGGCCGGCCACTACGGACACTATTTTTTTTGCTGATAACATATGATGAACCCCTGGTGTTATTCTCACGCAATCCCTTTGCCCATTTCATAGGCTTCCGCCAACTTTGCGTTCCCTTTGATTTCGCCGGGAGCGCCTACGCCGCATGCGCAGACTTTGCCTGCAAAGCGCGCTTTTTCAAAGCAGGCGATCCAGCCTTTTAATCCGTGGACAGCGCCTTCATCCACATCCGGCTCATCTTCCGCCGCGGCGGTCAGAAGATACACGTCCCGGAATTTGTAATCTTTCGGGAACAAGGAATTGGCACGGTCGATCATGGTCTTCATCTGTCCGCTCATCTCGTAGTAGTAAATGGGCGTCGCCCAAACCACCACGTCCGCCTCCAGCATTTTGTCCGTAATGGCATTCGCATCGTCTTTGATTACGCAATGACCGGTCTGCTGGCAGGCAAGGCAACCTTTGCAAAACGCAATCGTTTTATTTTTCAGGGAGATCAGTTCCACTTCGTTGCCCGCCGCTTTCGCACCGTCCGCAAACGCTTCCGCCAGCTTTTCCGAGTTGCTGTTGCTTCTTATGCTTGTGCTGATAACCAATACTTTTTTAGCCATAGTGATTCCTCCGTTTGTTTTCATCTCTGTACTCTGATTCTATGCGTGATATGTTCTGATTATATTCGTTAAAGCCTTCTCTAAGTCAAGAGGTATGCCGTTACTGCCCGACTGCTTCTATTTTCACTTTTCCCTTTATGTTCCTAATCTGTTCCGTTCCGCTTACCGCTTTGCCCATCACATATAAGCCGGGGTAGCGTGACATATCGCCGTAATACAGGCACACGTTGTTCCAGGGCGAGAAATAGGCAATCGTCCCCACAGGACACGCCCCTTCCTGCACCTTGCTACAGTCCAGCTTTTTGGGAGGCTGGAAGATTTTTTCGTTGTTGCTGTAATTCTCCACAGCAACAGTTAACGGCAGCTGCGCATAGAATGACCGGGACACGGAAGTATCGTTCAGCGCAAATACAATTTCTTTACCGTTTGCAACCACTTTAATTTTCATGTTTGTAGCAGGCATAGCAGTTCCTTTTTCTCTATTCTCTTTCGTTTCCGCAGCTTCTTTTTTCACCGCCCCGGACGTTTCTTCCGTTTTTTGCGGTGCAGATGCGCTTCCATTGTTGTTCGCCGTTTTTGTGCCTGCAGACGCGCAGCCTGCAAACATCACGCCCATCAACAATATTGTGAGCAGCAACTGCCAGATTTTTCTGTGTTTCATTTTTTTACTTCCTTATTTTCCGTAGCCAATCTCCTTCAGCCATTTATCCACTTCGGACTTCACCGCTTTCGGATCGTCCTGGGACATACGGCCCGGCAAATCTTTGCAACGCCATTCATTCTACTTCAATCAGTTCGTATTGGGGGTTGCCCATCTTCTGTTTCTGCATGGCAGTGAGCTGATGCAGACCGTGACGGCTGGTGATGCGTTCCACCAGGTCCTTCTGGTCGCCTTCCGGTTTGGTGAAGACCATGTCGCAGCAGGCCTGATCAATGGCCAGAATATCTGTGGAAGCGCAGATGCCGATATCCGCAATGGTAGGTTCTTCCGCTGCCACGCCGGCGCAGTCGCAGTCCACCGACATACGGCGCATTACATTCAGGAACACGATGTGTTTGCCGAAATAATCACAGGTCGCCTTAGCGGAATCCGCCATGGTTTCCATAAACTGTTCTTTCATAGGCCATTCTTCAAAATTGGCCGGCATGTCGTCCACTACCAGATGCACTTCCCGTTTGCCGACCTGGCCCGAAGCGCAGCCGATGGCGATATTTTTCATGGAACCGCCAAAGCCGCCCATGGCATGTCCTTTAAAATGAGTCAGCACGATCAGGGAATCGTAGTTGGTGAGATGACCGCCCATATGCACTTCCTTCAACCGTAATCCATTGCGCACCGGCAGGGCCACATCTCCTTCTTCATCCAGAATATCCACCGGGCAGAAGGTCCAGCCATTTACTTTCAGCGTGTCCCGATGCTCTTCCGTGGTGTAGCGGTCACCCGGATACAACGTGTTCGTTTCCACGATAGCGCTGTCGGGAACCGTAGCCTGGAACGCCTGCACCATATCCCGGGGCAAGATGTTGGGACCATGCTTTTCGCCGGTGTGCAGCTTGATAGCTACTTTGCCGTAAATATTTTCATTCACTAAATTGTAAAGCTTAATTAAATGTTCCGCGTCAATCGAACGGGTAAAATAAACCTTTGCTTTCGTTCCGGGCGCTCCTGCGTCCACACGTTTGCTTCCTACAACCGGTGCCTGTTTGAATTCTGTCATGACGGTCTCCTTTCTTACGCCGGACGCTCCTGCGTCCCGCAACCTGCCTTCGTGGCGTGTTTAAAAAAGAATACAAACTTCTATAATATAGTTATAACCTATCTTCGCCAGAATGTACAATGCCTGTTTTGCAGCACTGCTATAACAAAAAAGCATAGCAATGTAAAGGGACATTCTGTGGTTTTTTACGAAATGTTTTTAATCCACGGAAACCATACGGTAATGACGTTTCCCTACATTTATCTTTTCTGCAAACTCCAGCACGTTGACGCTGTGGTGTTTTTCCCACGCAGCTCTTGTGGCATCATCCTTGGCCGCGCCGAATTCAAAATCCACACAGGCCTGGTCTAACGCGACCGGATCAGCGGAGGCAAGAATGCCGACGCTTTTACGGTCTTGCACGTTCACACATTTGTCTTCCGCTTTAAAGGCATCCAGCACATTGATAAACACCCAGCGCCCTTTCTTATAATCCATCGCCGCTTTGGCTGCGTCCGCGAAGCACCGGGCCGTGGTGTCGTCGTCGGCCCACTGATAGGTTTTGTCGTTTTTGCCCGCGCTGTGGATCAGCGCTTTTCCGGAAAGGGAACCGAGGGACAGGGAAATATTCTTGATATTACCGCCTAACTGAGCAATGTAATGGGTCTTAAAACGGTGCACCGCCACGAAGGTATCGTAGTTCTGAATATGGGATCCGGTACGGGTAAACTTAAGGTGATGCCCGTTCTGTACCGGCATGTCAATATCCCCGTCCGCATCCAGCACGTCTACCGGCCCGACTTTGGTAAAGCCGTGCTTTTCCGCCATGGCGTAATTTCCTTTCGTTGTATTGCGGGGCGCAGTGAAACCGTTGGTATCCACAAACGTGCCCTGCGTCTCCTTCATCAGTTCCGCCATCAGAATCGGATCCAGATACTGTTCCCCTTCGGCGCCAAAAGAGACCTTAACGGCGACCTTGCCTTTCTTTTCCTGTCCCAGCGCCTTGTACACTTTCATCAGGCCGCCGGCCGAAACGTCTTTGGTGAAATAGACAATGGGCGCGTTCTTATCTTCCGTCAGAAAGCGCAGCGGTTTATGGTTGACTTCCGGTTTGAAAGAGTTCACAACTGCGGCCGTGGCAGCCGGTTTCACATCTTTCGCTTCTGCGGTCTTCTTTTCGCCGCCGCAACCGGTTAAAGCCAGCGTAAATGTAATGGCAGTCAGTGCAATCGCAAGTTTTTTTAACATAGGACCCTCCATTATTACGAATGCCCGTAAAGCCGTGCCAAAGGCAAATCTCAGGCACAGTTCGACGAGCATTATTATTGATTCGCTATTATTTCAGTTTGCTGTATTCCGCATCCGTTACCGGTTCGCACCATTCGTTACTGGTTTCTTCGCCGGCCACTTCAATGGCCAGATGAGACATCCAGGAGTCTGCCGCGGCGCCGTGCCAGTGCTTCACATTGGCAGGAATGTTGACCACGGTTCCGGGCAGAAGTTTCACCGCCGGTTTGCCGTATTCCTGATACCAGCCCTGGCCGCCTACGCAAATCAGCATCTGGCCGCCGCCGGATTTGGCGTGATGGATATGCCAGTTGTTGCGGCAGCCCGGCTCGAAGGTCACGTTATACATGGCAACCTGCTGCGTGGAAACCGGGTACAGATAACTTTGTCCGATAAAATACTTTGCATATGCCGTGTTCGGTTCGCCAATGGGGAACATAATCTCCTGCTGGAACTTTTCTTTGTCTGTCACAGCCGCTGCCGCAGCCGCCGGTTCCGCATACACTTCTTTCGCCATGTTGAACGCGGCCCAGGCTTTCGGCCAACCGGTGTAGAATCCCAGCTGGGTAATGATTTCCGCCATCTCCGCTTTGGTAACCCCGTTATTCTTCGCCGACTGGATATGATACTTCAGCGAACTGTCAATAACACCGCTGCCTACCAGGCCGGAAATGGTAACGATACTGCGGTCGTGCAGGGAAAGCACGTCGTTCTTCGACCAGACTTCCCCAAATAAGATGTCATCATTGTAACGGGCAAAGTCCGGGGCAAAATCCCCCAGCCTGTCCCTGCCTGCTGTCTGTACAATTTTCTTCGCAACTCTCTGATTCGAATTTGTCATTGCTGCTGCCTCCACATAACTTAAACTCACTGACATAAGGATCGACGCGCCTGCAAAGGCCGCCAACGCTTTTTTCCAACTGTTTTTCATAAACATACACGCTCCCCTCAAAGCTTGGTATTACATTTTTATTATAAGTAATATGGATGTACAGAACAAATACCTGTTAACAATTGCAGGAAATGCTTTTCAGGCATGAATAGAAAATGCCCGCAGAATCTGTATTCTGCGGGGTCATGTAATTTCCACACATTAAGTTTTCTATAATGGTTTCACAAATTCCATCAGTAAGCAACGATACATCGCTTACCGACTTATTTCATTTCTTTCCACCAGGGGCCGAACGTTTCATTCCTATCCCCGATAACCGCCGCTTCCCCGATTCGTGGCGTCAGCAATCGGTACGGTTTGGTTTTGCTTTCCTCCGTCAGCCGGATATAGGGTTCATCCCAGGGATGACGGGCCATCGCGAATTTGCCTCCGTGACAGGGCAGCACCGCTTTTGCTTTTAAATCTTCCCCTGCCTGGGCGGTTTCCTTCGGGTTCATGTGAATCTTCGGCCAGTCTTTGTTATACTGTCCGTTTTCCAGAATGGCAAGGTCAAACCCGCCAAAGGTATTGCCAAACTCTTTAAACTCTTTGGTGTAACCGCCGTCGCCACTGTAAAACACCTTGCGCCGGGGCGTAATGAAGGCAAAGGCACAGGCTTCCGACTGGTTCGCGTTCAGGAAACGCCCGGTGAAATGCTGGGCCGGAAGGATGTGAACGGTAAGCTGCTCCGAAAGTTTAACCGGCGTGTACCAGTCTTCTTCCGTGATTTTATCCAGGTCAAATCCCCAATACTCAAAATGTTCCCCGATGCCCAGAGGCACCACGATTTTTTTGATTTTCGGTTTCAGCGCCATCAGGGTGGGATAATCCAGATGATCCCAGTGGTCATGGGAAATCACCAGCAGGTCGATGTCGGGGATATCCTCCGCCGTGTAGACATTGCTTCCAGCAAAGGCCTTATTGATGAATGGCAGCGGTGAGGCCCAGCTGCTGAAAACCGGATCAATCAGAATCCTGATTCCGTTGAGCTGCAGATAAAACGTGGAATGTCCCATCCAGACCACCGTGTCCTGCTGCAGATCCAGTTTACGCAGATCCGTTTTCCGGGACACCATGGGTTCCGCAGGAACCAGCCGCTCCGGCGTTCCGCCGAATAAAAAGCGCATGGTTGCCTGAAACTGGCTGGTCTCCACCGGTTTTTCCACCGGGGTTATGGACCAAAACCGTCCGTTATAATAATGGGGCGACTGTTGAATACGGGCCAATCGTTTGCCCGTAGGCGTCCGTCCGAACTCCGGGCGCTGACTGTAAAAATATACGCCGGCCGTAAGAACCAGCACGAATACCAATATAATTTTCAACACAATTTTCATGGTTTTCTTCATCCACACGGATTGCGTTTAGTCCTGCCGGTTGGGATCGTCCGGAGCTTTCTTCCCCGTTTCCTTTTCGTAATCATCTAAATTGATCGCACTTTCCGAACCGGCGGCCAGCGCTTTGTTATAGTACCAGTCTTTGAAATCCAGCTCTTCCAGATAATATTGCAGTTGTTCGATCTGATCCAGCACGAACTGACGCTGGGCCTTGATAATTTCATAACGTTCCCGCAGGGTGTCGTCGCCTTTGGAGGTCAGCTCCACATAATCACGGATACGCTTAATGGGCATGCCCGTGTTTTTCAGGCAGGTCAGAAGACCCATCAGCCGCAGGTCCATGTCTTCAAACACACGGATGCCGTTTTTCCGTTTGATGTTGGGCAGCAGCCCTTCCTTATCGTAATAACGGATGGTGGACGGCGGCAGGCCGGTTTTTTGGGCAGCTTCGGAAATAGTGTAAGACATGATGTACCACTCCTTTTGTTGATATATAAAAGAAAGGCTTGACAGCAATTGACTTTTATATGTGGCATTTGTTAACTATATGTTATTTGTTAAAGTTCACTTTAAGTCAAGGTTAAAAGTGAGAATTCATAGTTAATTCACATTTGCTGGTTCTTCCACAGGGATTATTGACTGTACAATTTCGTGTTAAAAGCAACACAAAAACGGATCCCGGTCACTTTAGTGACCGGGATTTTTTTACAACTCCAGTTGTGGCGCGGTTTTTCAGCCTGCTTGCTGTTATAAATATAGACAGGTTATTTGTATGTCTCGATATAGCTTTTCATTCGTATATTCATATCGCTTTGTTCGTGCAAGCTGCCATTGCGCCAGCCCTCCATTTCAGGCTTTTGTTGTATTACTTTTTCTTTTCCCATCCGAAACGGATAGCGCCAAACTTGCAGGCTGCCTTGCAGTCGCCGCAGGAGATGCACTCGTGGTCCCCTACCTTTCTGATATCCATCTTGCAGGTCCGCAGGCAGGCATTACAATGTACGCACTTGCTTTCATCCAACTTAACAGAGAGCAGCGCGATTTTATTAAAAAGACCATAAAATGCGCCCAATGGGCAGATGAACCGGCAGAAAGGCCGGAACAGAAAAACAGATAATATGATTACCGCCGCCAGAATGGCGAAACGGTAATTGAGAAACATATACGGACGGATACTGCCTCCTGTTGACAACGTCATAAGGAAATTGGAAAAAGGCAGGTTGGGACAAACCCAGTGGCAAAAAGCCATAAACCGTTTTCCCGCGAGATGGTAACCGAGTGGAACCGCCACGACGAAAACCGCAAGGAATACGTATTTCAGATAACTGAGCCTCCGCGTCCATTCGTTCTTTTTGATTTTTGGCGCCGGGATTTTATCCAGAATGTCCTGCACCAGCCCGAAGGGACAAAGCCAGCCGCAGATGAACCGACCAAAGGCCAACGCCAGCAGCAGTAACCAACATAAAACACGCAGGGGCAGACGGGCCAGGCCGTCCGCAAACAGCCGCTGCATAAAGTTCAGCGGGCAGCCTGCCACCGATGCCGGACAGTAACGGCAGTTCAGTCCCGGCACGCAGAAGTCGCTGTTGATATACTTTGCGGGAAGATCGCTGATTAAATTACAGTTGTATAAAATAGCCGAGCAGATTTGCAGCAGACGTCGGGTAACCATGGTAATCCGTTTCTCCTTTGCTGTTTTGTATTTTAATCATATACGTTAAAGCCTGCTCTAAGTCAAGTGAGATTCCAAAACCGCCTCATCATTTGCCGAATCCGAAGAACTCTTTCAGACCTTTTTTCTCCAATAATATTTCAGCAGTAAAACCATAATGAGATGCCGCCGCAATAGTCACTACTTTCTCCAGAAAATCTTCGTAGGGCAACTCAAGCCATTCCTCCGGTATTTCACGGCGGATGGTGCCGCCGTCATTGTGGCCGCCGCCCCACCACCAGGCTTCGTCCAGTTCCGCTTCATACGTTCCGTCATCCATCTTGTTGAAAGCATACCAGGAAGCCCATTCGCGCATTCCTTCCGGGGTTTTTGGTCCTTCGTAATGCGGCGCATCGTGAGAAAGCGGCGAATACTCCGGCGTCCCTTTCTTTGCGCCGCGCCGGTAGACTGTAAACCGTTCCCCTGTATCCATGGGGTAACGTTCCAACAGCAAGGGTCCCTTCCGATACAGGATACGCCTTCTTCCCGGCACCCGGTTTGCGTCATTGATCAAATCGGCGAACACCTTCAGGGGGGTTGTTTCCTGTAATTCCTTTTCGAGCCCCAGTTCCTTCAACTTGTCTTCCATATCCCAGGGGCAGCCCCATTCTGTGTAATACGTTGCCTTGTGGTTGCTGTAGATATAGTAGTAACCGATTACCTTGTCATTATAAAATACCTTATACTTATCCAGAATAGAACTCATGGTCTTCCCTCCTGTTTTCCCTGACTTAATGATCGGCGTTTCTTTACAAATACCGGCCGGTAATGCTTTCTTTGGTCTGGCGGATCTGTTCCGGTGTTCCGCAGGCTACGATACGACCGCCCAGTTCCCCGCCGCCCGGTCCCATGTCAATAACATAGTCCGCGTTGGCAATCACATCCAAATCGTGTTCAATCACAAGGACGGTGGCGCCTGCTTCCACCAGACGGTCAAACACGCCCAGCAGTACCTGCACATCCAGCGGATGAAGGCCGATGGTGGGTTCATCAAATACGAACACAGAATCCTCCTGGGTCCGTCCCATTTCGCTGGCCAGTTTCAGCCGCTGCGCCTCGCCGCCGGACAAAGCGGGCGTGTCTTCTCCAAGAGTTAGATAGCCCAGGCCGAGATCATGCAGCACCCGCAGTTTTTCGTATATTTTCTTCTTGTCCTTAAACAGTTCCAACGTGTCGTCCACAGTCATCGCCATCAGTTCGGGAAGAGAAAAAGCCTTCTCTGCTGTTTTCGGCTTCCAGAGGATTTTCTCCGCTTCCCCACTGTATCGTTTTCCGTTACACTCCGGACAGGTTATGGTTACATCCGGCAAAAACTGTACGTCAAGGGATATCTGTCCGGTACCGTCACAGACAGGGCACCGCAGAGACCCGGTGTTGTAAGAGAAATCGCCGGCTTTCAGTTTTCCGGCTTTCGCAACTTCCATTCCTGCGTACAGCTTGCGAAGCTCATCCAGAATTCCGCTGTAGGTTGCCACCGTGGAACGTATATTGATGCCGATGGGCGATGCGTCGATTAAGTTGGCACGACGTATGCCCTCCGCCTCTACCGTTTTCACCGGGAAAGGCAGCTTCTCCCCCGCACAGTGCGCCGCCAGTCCGGGAATCAGACTTTCCAGCACCAGCGTCGTTTTTCCGGAACCGGACACGCCCGTCACCGCCGTCAGCCTGCCTTTGGGAATAACAACGTTCAGCGCGTGCACGGTGTGGATCGGGCACGTCTCCATGCGAATCGTTCCCAGGCGGAACACCTCCGCCGCTTTGGCGCGTCTGCGTATCTTCATATGCCCTGTATCCGTCAGGAAGGGCGCTATTTTGGATGCCCCGGCTGCCAGAATCTCTTTCATGCTGCCTTGGGCCAGAACGGTTCCTCCATGGGTTCCTGCCAACGGTCCCAGTTCGATCATGTGGTCTGCCTGTTTCAGCACCCGGACATCATGGTCCACCAGCACCACAGAGTTGCCATCGGCAATCAGACTGTCCACCACGTTCATCAGACCGTCAATATTAGACGGATGAAGCCCGATGCTGGGCTCGTCCAGTACATATAAAACGCCCGTTGTTTCGTTGCGGACGGCGCGGGCCAGCTGCACCCGCTGCCGTTCACCGGTAGACAGCGTATTGCTGGCCCGGTCGAGGGTAAGATACCCGAGGCCCAGGTCAATTAGTCGTTTTGCATTGTCCAAAAATGACTGGATGATACTATCCGCCATGGGACGCATCTCTTCCGGCAGCGTTCCCGGTACAGCCTGCACCCACGGAATCAGGTCCGCCAGTGTCATGGCTGTCGCTTCCGCCAGATTTTTTCCGGCCAGCGTTGTGGAGCGAACTTTCGCCGAAAGCCTGGTACCGCCGCAATCGGGACAAGCAGATTCGTGCAGGAATTTTTCCACCCGTTTCATGCCCTTTTCGTCTTTGACTTTGGCCAGCGCGTTCTCCACCGTATAGACAGCATTATAATAAGTAAAATCCATCTCCCCCGCCATGTTCGTCTTCTCGTTCATGTAGAGAAGATGGTGTTTTTTGGCCGGGCCGTGGAACACGATTTCTTTTTCTTTCGGCGTCAGATCGCGGAATGGGACATCGGTGCGCACGCCCAGGTCACGGGCGATATCCTTCATCAGGGACCACATCAGGGTCTGCCAGGGCGCCACAGCGCCTTCGTCGATGGTCAGGGAGTCGTCAGGCACCAGCGAATCCTCGTTCACGGTGCGGATCACACCCGTGCCGGAACAGGAGGGGCAGGCGCCTTCTGAATTAAAGGCCATCGCTTCCGCGCCGGGGCCGTAAAACTCTTCACCGCAGACGGGACATTTTGTAGGCAGCATCAACGCCACATTCATGTCCGGTGGGCAGGGGTGCCCGTTGGGACAGCAATGACTGCCCAGCCGGGAGAACAGCAGGCGCAGGCTGTTCAGCAGTTCTGAAGCGGTTCCGAAAGTACTGCGGATGCCGGGAATACCCGGACGTTGGTGCAGGGCCAGCGCAGCCGGAACATGTTTGATTTCGTCTACCTCGGCCCGGCCGGCCTGGGTGATGCGGCGCCGGGTATAGGTGGAAAGTGCTTCCAGGTACCGTCGCGACCCTTCCGCGTACAACGTGCCCAGCGCCAGCGAAGATTTTCCGGATCCGGAAACGCCCGCAATAGCCACCAGCTTGCCGAGAGGAATGTCCACGTCAATGTTTTTCAGGTTATGTACCTTTGCCCCGCGGACGATGATGTGCCGCGGTGCGGTTCTGCTATCTTTCATACTGATTTTGCTTTTCCTTTTCACTTTTATGGAAATATATTACTACTGCTTACTGTTACTATAACATAATGTTACCTGATTTTACAAAAAAAGAATCAGGACGACTTCACAAAAATGAAGAGCCCTGATTTTTCAAAATAGTTATACGTGGCTTCCGGTCGTATGACACGCTTTCACACCGATCACCGGCACAAGCCGGGAACCTAAAATGGCAGCGACCACGCATAACACGGCATCCCCCGGCACTGCCAGAATGAAACAGTACAACACCAGCGGCCAGATTGCAATAGGTGTTCCCAGGTAATAATTGCTGATCATATAACAGTAAACCATACCGCACAAATACACAACGGCCAGGTTCAATGCATTGCCCAGCAGCAGATTTTTGAATGAGGAGCCTCCGGTTTTTTCCGCAAAGTATCCGGAAATATAGGCGCCGATGGCAAAACCCGGCAGATAACCGAAGCTTGGTTTAAGGATATAGCCGGGCCCACCGCCTTCCGCAAAGACAGGCACTCCCAGCAGCCCCAGCACGATATACAGGATCACGCTGGTTGCTCCCAGGCGTGATCCCAACAGCACGCCTGCCAAGGTAGTGAACAGAAACTGCAGGGTAAACGGCACTACGGGAACCGGAATGCGAATGAAGGCGCCAATGGCAATCAGCGCGGTAAAAATCGCACACAGGATCTGGTTTCGTAATTTTGAATTGCGCACAGCAGAGGCCTCCTATCAAAACGCGCAGGGATCGGAAAACGAATTCACGTCCTGTTTACGTACTCTGTCAAAGATTTCTTCCATAGATTTTGTCAAGCGCGACAGCATTTCATCCATTTCTGCCGGTGTGGAACACAAAGGCGGCATAAAGACGATTACATCACCGATGTTACGAATAATGAGTCCGTACTTCCGCGCATTCTGACAGATACCGCCCGCCATTAAGAGACCGGGATCAAAGGGAATCCGGTTCGCTTTGTCACGCATCAGTTCAATGCCACCCAGCATGCCGCACTGACGCGCCTCTCCCACATATTCCATTTCATTGATACGATTAAAATGCTGACGGATCATTTCCATTTTAGGCGGCAGGCCGGCAATCACATCATCCTCCTTAAAAATGCGAAGGCTGGCCAGTCCCGCTGCGCAGGCAAGGTTATTCCCCGTATAGGAATGTCCGTGATAAAACGTCTTATATTCTGTCGGCTCGCCCAAAAACGCGTTGTAAATTTCGTCCGTCACCAGCGTCGCTCCTAACGGCAGATAACCGGCGCTGATGCCTTTGGAAAGACACATCATGTCCGGCAACACATTTTCATGATTGCAGGCGAACATCAATCCGGTTCGCCCAAACCCCACCGCTACTTCATCCACAATCAGCAGCACATTGTATTTTTTCGTCAGGTCCCTGACGCCTTTGATGTAACCTTTCGGCTGCATCAGCATGCCTGCGGCACATTGGCACAACGGTTCGATAATCATGGCCGCCGTATGGGACGCGTGCTCTTTCAGATACGCTTCCAGTTCCTTTAATAAAGCATCCAGGAATTCCTTTTCCGAATGTACGTCCATCCTGGTATGGTAGAACGAGGGACAGCTGACACGGTGAGTCGAAAACAGCAGCGGTTTATAGGCCTTGTGGAACACTTCCACATTACCAACGGAAACTGCGCCTACCGTATCGCCGTGATAGGAATCGCCTAAATTAATGAAATCTTTCTTCTCCGGATGTCCGGCGTAATTCCAGTATTGGAATGCTATCTTGATAGCAGCTTCCACGGCCGTGGAACCGTCGTCGGAATAGAAGACTTTATTTAATCCATCCGGCGTAACTTCCACCAGCTTTTCCGCCAGTTCGGCAGAGGGTTCGTTAATCAGTCCCAGCAGCGTGCTGTGTTCCACTTTGTTTAATTCCGCAATGATTGCTTCATTAATTTCTTTCCGCCGGTGCCCGTGGATATTGACCCACAGACTGCTGATTGCATCCAGATACTCTTTCCCTTCCGTATCATACAGTTTCACGCCTTCCCCATGGTCAATTACTAGCTGGGGATTCTCCAACCATCCTTTCATCTGGGTAAAAGGATGCCAGATATATTTTTTGTCCAATTCTTCCCATTTGTTCATCTAAGCGTCTCCTTGTTCTTTAATTACGCATTTCTTTCGCCAGTTCCAGAATTTTGTCCAGTTCAACAGTTTGCTCCGTAGTCAGGGCCAGCTTCCGTGGATCGTTCATTTCTTCTTCTGTCATCCTGGGAAGCTTTCCCAAAACCGGAAGCCCCGTCAGCTTTTCGTAGTAATACAGATTACCTTTCTCCAAATCTCCCGCTGTTTCTTCATTCCATTCGTTCACTATAAATCCCAAAACCGGAATACCGTGCTGCTGACAGTAATAGGAAGTCAGCACCGCGTGATTAACATTTCCCAATATCGGTTTTACTACAATTAAAACCGGAATGCCCAGTGCTTTAAAATAGTCCTTCACCAGAAACTCTTCCGTAATCGGCGCCGTGATACCTCCAATACCTTCCAGCACGGAGACCTCATGACCGGTCATACAGGCCTTCGCGCCTTCAATCATTCTTTCCGGCTGAAGTGTTACGCCTTCCAGTCTGCTGGCTTCTGCCGGAGCCAAAGCAGCTTCTAATATTACAGGAATCACTTCCTTGCGCAATGCGTCAGGATAACCCGCACATTTCATCTGGAACTCCGCATCTGTTGAAATCAGTTCCCCATCCTGCCGCCGCACACATCCGGAAGCAACCGGTTTGAAAATGCCCGGTGTAATTCCACGAAAACGCAATGCGGCTGCCAACGCCCCTGTCACCACGGTTTTTCCCATTTCCGTATCCGTTGCTGTAATGCCTATTGCAAGCAAACCCATACCCTCTTTCTTTGGTTTAATAGATGCCTTCACCATTTGCCCTGCAACGTTAACCACGCTTCAGGCATTGGTTTACGTTAAAATTATAAGGCGGAATCGCAAATACGTCAACTTCATTTTTGCATAGGTTGACATTTTTTTAGAATAGCAAAAACACCGGGTAATAAAAACAGGACGCGTTTCAACTCAAACCAAGTTGAAAGCGTCCTGTTTATTTATGAATGCCGGGAGAATCAGTTTTCTATTACTTGCTTTCTTTCCCAAACCATTTTTCGTAAATCTTGTCGTACTCCCCGCTGTTATTCAGTTCCGCGAGCGCTTTATTGAGGCCTGATTCTTGGTTCCAAGATACCGGTCAACCTGGCAGAACTGTTCATTCGCTTTTTAGAGCGTTCCATCATCAGCCTTATCATTGCTTCTGCTTTTGCCCATATGATTTTCTAGTTTTCAATTTGTTTTTTTCTCCCAACCGAACCGGATGGCCCCAAACTTACAGGCTGCCTTGCAGTCGCCGTAGGAAATGCACTCGCAGTCTCTCACTTTTCTGATGTCCATTTTACGGTTCGCAGGCAGCCGTTGCAGTGCACACACTTATTTTCGTCCAGCTTGACGGAAAGCAGCGCGATTTTGTTAAACAGACCGTAGAATGCCCCGAACGGGCAGATAAACCGGCAGAAGGCCAATGCCAGCAACAGCAGCCAGCATAAAACCCGCAGGGGAAGATAGGCCAGCTCGTCCGCAAACAGCCTCTGCATGAAATTCAGCGGGCAGCCCGCCACCGACGTCGGACAGTAACGGCAGTTCAGCCCCGGCACACAGAATTCACTGTTGATATATTTCGCAGGGATATCGCTGATTAAATTACAGTTGTACAAAATGGCCGAACAGAGTTGCAGCAGACGGCGGGTAACCATGATGGCCCATTTCTCCTTTACTGTTTTATTCTTTAAGGATACGCTGATTAAATGAGTTTGTACGATGACCGAGGGCTTTTTACGACTGACAAGGAAATGGCCCGAAGGTGCAGCAGTAGCTGCGTTGAGGAACATTGACGCAGTCAGTCACAAAAAGCACCGGTCAGCGTGCAGACGTATTAATCATCGTTTACTTAAGTTTAAAACGCTATCACAAAGAAAGTTCCCGGGCCCGGCTGCGTTCCTGCCATTTCACACAGGCAATGCTGATTTCAAACAGCAGCACCGCCGGCAGCGCCATCATGATCTGACTGATTACATCCGGCGGCGTCAGCAACGCCCCAATCACAAAACTCAATAAGATGGCAAAGCGTCGGCCCTTTTTCAGGGTAGCGGAATGCAGCACACCCGCTTTGGCCAAAATGGAGCAGGCCAGCGGCATCTCAAAGATAATACCAAAGGGAAGCACAAAGCCTATCAGAAAGGAAACATAACGGTCGAGGGCCAGCAATGGCAGCGCCGTATCGGCTCCCACATATACAAAAAAGCTGAGAGCGGAAGAAAACACCGCAACATAACCAAAGGTTACACCCAAAACAAAAAGGAACAGGGACAGAAACGTCCATCCCAGCGCCAGCTTCTTTTCTTCCGGATAAAGTGCCGGGCGCACGAATGCCCACAGCTGCCATAACAACACCGGCGATGCCAGAATCACGGCACAGAGAAACACCACTTTCATCTGTACGTAAAGCACGTCCGCAAGCCCGAGATAAATGAACTGTACGCCTTCTTTTTTCACCGGCGCCGTTACCAGGTCCATAATCCGCTGCGGCCCCACATACATCAGGCATGCAAAACATACCACAACAGCCGCCACGCATTTCAGCAGCCGCTGACGCAATTCGCCGATATGTTCCCAGATGGGCGCCTCGCCATTGCTGTCATCTTTCGCCGGCTCCTGCAGATGATCCGCTCGTTCGTTTTTTTGTTCAAAGTCCTTCAACGGCGGCGTTTCGTCAGCGTGCAACGTTTCAGCGTGAACGTTTTTCCGCTGTGTTTCCCTTTCCGCCGTCTCTTCTTTGCACTGCATTCTATTTTTCCGCCTTGACAGCCGTCGGTTCTTCTTCCTTTTTCTCAGACCCTTTATTCACCTCTGACCGGAATTCCCTCAGGCTTGTGCCCAGCGCTTTGCCCAGTCCGGCCACCCGGCTTCCGCCAAACAGTACCAGCGCAATCATTAAAATAACCAGCAATTCTGTTGTCCCGATACGTCCCATGCTTATTCCTCCTTGTTCTCTTCCGCGTCTTCAGCCAGCGCAAGCCAGTTCGTTTTCAGAAAGCTGCGCACGCCCAGATACATCTTTGCGGATTTCTTTGCTATGCGCGGCAAATCTTTCGGCTCCAGCAGCAAAACCGCCAGCACCACAATAACCAGTAACTCGCCAAATCCGATTTCCATTTCGAAGCCCTTTCACCTGAACGCTTTCCACGGTTGTGGCAAGCCTTACTCTCCCCCGTTATCTTCATGCATCAGTTAAAAACGTGATTTCTATATTATTTTATTATAACAAAATATCAGTAGAAATACCACGACTGTTTTCATTTCTCTCCTGCACACAGAACGTTTTGTTACTTATTGGCTGTGAATAGTAACGCGCACAGTACTAGATATGTTATAATTAGAAATACAGCAGGATACAGTTAGTTGAAGTAAGAGAATCGCAACATGCGACGGAATCGGATCGCAAAGCATTTTGTGATAAGAAAGAGGAACCATATCATGATCAGTTTGCAAAACGATTACAGCGAAGGCGCTCACCCGCAAATTCTGAAACGTCTGGCGGAAATCAATCTGGAACAGAACCCAGGTTACTGTACGGACAGCTATTGCGCCAGCGCGGCAGAAAAAATCAGACAGGCCTGCGCCTGTCCGGAAGCAGATATTTTCTTTTTAGTAGGCGGAACCCAGACCAACCAGGTCGTTATCGATACAATGCTGGCGCCCTATGAGGGCGTTGTTGCGGCCTGCACCGGACACGTAAGCATGCATGAAGCCGGCGCCATTGAATTCACCGGCCACAAAGTGCTGGAACTTCCGCATCATGAAGGGAAGATTGAAGCGGCAGAATTACAAGAATTAGTCAGCCGTTTCTGGCAGGACGGTAATCATGAGCACATGGTGTTTCCCGGTATGGTCTATATCTCCCACCCTACTGAATACGGTACGCTGTACAGTAAAAGAGAACTGGAAGCCATTGCCCGGGTCTGCCACGAACATAAGATGCCGTTATATATGGACGGAGCCCGCCTGGCATACGGGCTGACAGCTCCCGGAACAGATGTTACACTGGCAGACATTGCCCGTTTCTGCGACGTATTTTATATCGGCGGCACCAAATGCGGCGCCTTCTTCGGAGAAGCCGTGGTATTTACCAGACACAACCTACCCGCTCACTTTCTGACCCGGGTCAAGCAGCACGGCGCGTTGCTGGCCAAGGGACATATGTTGGGCATTCAGTTTGACACCCTCTTCACAGACAACCTGTACTGTGAAATCGGCGCCCACGCCATCCGCCTGGCGCAGCTTTTGCAGAACGGTTTACGGACCGCGGGGCTGCCGCTCTATATTAACTCCCCTACCAACCAGCAATTCGTGGAACTGTCGGATACGGTAATCAAAAGACTGGACGAACGGGGTGTCGTGTACAGTTTCTGGGAAAAAACAGCACCGGACAAAACGGTCATCCGCTTTGTCACCAGCTGGGCCACAAAAGAAGAAACCGTCCGGGAACTAATCAAGATACTGAAAGAAATACTATAAGTTAAAAGCAGAAAACGCCGGCCGTTCCAGCCAACGTTTCCTATAATCTATTCTTTTACTATTGCAAAACGGGGCCTGCAGATTGCAAACAAAAAATACCGGGGTATGTCAGCAAAGATAATCCATACCCCAGCCTGCATTTCAATCGCAAATACTATAAGCATATGATATAATAAAAAAGCAAATCTGCGAAACTTAATACGGAAATTTATGGGAAGGAGCTGTACACTATGATCAAGTTTGCCCACAACAATTTCAACGTG
This sequence comes from uncultured Succiniclasticum sp., assembly GCF_902793885.1. NCBI lineage: Bacteria > Bacillati > Bacillota > Negativicutes > Acidaminococcales > Acidaminococcaceae > Succiniclasticum > uncultured Succiniclasticum sp. The sequence continues at coordinate 9,437 of NZ_CADBFF010000023.1, read as the reverse complement.
CTGGATTTGGAAAAAAGCCTGCAGTTTTATCAGGAAGCGTTGAACCTGAAAGAAGTCCGCCGGACAGAAAAGCCGGACTTCACATTGGTATATTTAGGCGATAACGGCGAGACGCCCCACACGCTGGAACTGACCTGGCTGAAAGATCGTAAAGAGCCCTATAACCTGGGCGAGAATGAATTCCATCTGGCTTTTGTCACCGATGACTACGAGGCCCTCCACGAAAAGCATAAAAAGATGGGCTGTATCTGTTATGAAAATCCCATGATGGGCATTTATTTCATCAATGACCCGGACGGCTACTGGCTGGAAATCCTGCCGGTACGGTAAGGTAAAAAGCTGATTCAATACGTTTGTGGCGTCACCAAACCGCGCATACAAGTGAATCAGCCGTTCCAACTATTCTAAAAACATGGAGAAGAAGAACATGCGTATCATTGTGATTGACGGACAGGGCGGCGGCATCGGCCGCTCTTTGGTAGAATTACTTGTTAAAAATTTCCCGGACGCGGAAATCGGAGCGACAGGAACCAATTCCATCGCAACGGAAACTATGCTGAAAGGAGGACCGTCCTTTGCAGCTACCGGTGAAAACGCAATCTTGTTTAACGCTGCAGAAGCGGATGTGATTATCGGGCCTGCAGGCATCATCATGGCCAACGCCCTTCACGGGGAAATCAGCCCGGCCATCGCCATGGCAGTTTCCTCCAGCAAAGCAAAGGTCGTGCTCATTCCCATGAACCACTGCCGTGCATACATCGCCGGAGTGGAAGAGAAAAAAGTAGCGGAATACCTGCAGGACGCAATAGACATTATCCGGCGAATTATGAAAGAAGAAGAAAAGTAAAAAAGCTATGCCGTCAGCCATCTCTGCAAGGATGACCGACGGCATTCGTATTTGAAAAACAGGTTTGTCAAACCAATGCCATTTTGTTAATCGCAATTCTGAAAAAATCAGGTTTGTCAGCCCGACGCGTTTTTCGGTTCCTCTTCATTCAAACGGCTGATAAATCCCCTCTGCCCTTTTGCGGCTTGCCGTTTTGGAAAGGTAGGTTCCTTCAATCACAGGAAAACCCCGGCGCGCAATGGTCTTCTTCAGATAATTCTTAAAAGGACAGGGCAGACGGTGATGGTTCTCCGAGCAAATACAGGTAGACAGATGAATCACCACGTCCTCTTTCTTTTCTTCGTTGGCCAGCAGCCGTTTTTCCAGATTTTCAATTTTTACATCAATTCCGGCTCCGCAGCAGCCGCCGCAGCTGACAGCCATGTACCGGGTGTCCTCCGGATATCCTTCCATTTTCCCGCTGCGCCGGGTAAACGCTTTCATGCAATTATATCCGGAACAGCGCCGGGTCACCAGCTCGCACTGCACAATTACCACTAATTTTGACATGGTCATTCCTCCTCAACTATGGTATAATGAAAAATTGTAAAAAAGAAAGGATAGCAGATAGTATTCTGAACAGGAGATCGGCATCGTCACTTTTTTCATTTCCTTTGCGGGAGGCACCATCGGTTTTAAACTGGGGGAACAGTTCCGTAGTCACTCCACCCGGGCCGGCGGTTTGGTTCTCTGCCTCATCGGGCTGAAAGTACTGCTGGAACACACAGGGTATCTGTAACACACTGCTTATGCCAGCAGCATGACGGCCTCACCCGCTCGTGCTGAATGAAAGAAAGCGGGCCACAATTTTTCTTACTAGTAAAACCAAAGTCTGTTTTTCACATGGCTTCGTCTGCATCAGGCGAAGCTGTTTTTATAAAAGAACGAACGCGCTTTTCCGGCTTCAAGGTGTAGTCGGTCCAATACAGTACATTTTCATCGAAACTGTAATATAAAAGTCCCGACCCGTTACGATACCTCACCTTATCTTTCACGGTGCCGTCACGTTTCACCTTTCGCAATACAAAGAGGCCATTTTCATAATACAGACTGCCATCTTTCTGGTAGTGCGCCCGCATGATATACACGTCCATTTTGGGAAGCTTGTCGCGTACAGCGACAGTCACATCATACCATTCCGGTTCATCCGCCGGCGTAACGGATATAAGCAGACGACCGCCCGCCTTTTCTTCCCAGTAACCTTCGTAGCTTTCCGGCGCAATCATTTCATAGTCTTTTCTGCCTGTCTGAACGGGCCGGTCGGCAAAAACCGACGGGCAGCATAAAAGGGTAAGCAAAAGCAGGCAAAGGGCAATTAGTTTTTTCATTTTGACTCTCCAATCCTAAGGAAACACTGATTAATTTGTCTACCTAAAGCCTTTTTCCTGATTTTACTCCAAAAACAAAAAAACATCAAATACATTAAGGAGGAACAAACATGGACTATATACACTACTACCAGTCGCCGCTGGGGGAAATCATTCTGACCAGCGACGGCAAGTCCCTCACCGGCCTATCGTATGACTTCCCGAAAATGCTGTTGCCTTATTTCATAGAAAAGCCGCTTCCCATTTTTACGGAAACGGACCGCTGGTTGGATATCTATTTCAGTGGAAAGAATCCCGACTTTACCCCGAAACTGAGTTTGAAAGTAACAGGTTTCCGGAGAATGGTATGGGATATCCTGCTCACGATTCCGTTCGGCCAGACGATAACCTATGGGGAAATCGCCAGCCGTATTGCAAAGCAAAGAGGCATTCCCCGCATGTCCGCTCAGGCGGTAGGCGGCGCTGTCGGCCACAATCCGATTGCACTGATTATCCCCTGTCATCGGGTAGTGGGAGCCAACGGCAGTCTCACGGGTTACGCCGGCGGCATAGACAAAAAAGAACAGCTGCTCAGGCTGGAACAGGTTGATATGAGCCGTCTTTTCATCCCCAAACGCGGCACTAAACGATAAGGCACAGGATTATAAGGAGCTTTCTCTGGAGAGCAACACAAAACGCTGCACGGTTTGGGTGCAGCGTTTTCATTTATACACTCTTTGGTTGCGTTTGAATGGTGCGTTTTCTTTTTATAAATCCTGCAGCCGAACGTAAAGCGGCTTTTCGTTTTATACTTCCTTCCATGCTCCACTCCGGCGAAGCGTCTCACTCTTGTGATATTTTTTTATCATGTGCAGTAAAATCAGTCAAAAAACGCGAAAGTCATTCCTTCTATTCTGCTAACCTCGTTCTATGCCGATTAACTCACTCTTCCGTTACATAAATTGCATATTCACGGTTCAGGACTACCGTGCTTCCCGGCCGTACCTTTTTCCGTTTTTCTTTTAACACGACCCCGTCCATGGTTACGTGTCCCTGCTCAATTTCATACGAGGCCTGTCCGCCGCTTTCCACAACGCCGGCCAGTTTCAACAGCGACGAAGCAGGAATATATTCTGTGTCTATTGTTACTGTTATTTTTTTCATAGGTTCTCTCTCCAATCACGCTCTATTTATAGTTTTCCCCCCAGATTCTCCAGCGAATCGATCACGATCAGGCAGTTCGGCCGCACATGTTTCATCACATAACGCATCTTGTCTTTCGGCACGGCAATACAGCCGCCGGTAAAGGGTTTGTTCGGCCCGAAGCAGTGCATAAAGAGCGCCGATCCTTTTCCGGGTATGTGAAGACGGTTATAATTGATGTTCAGGCAGTACTGATAATGCTCTTTGTAATCAATAATATGTTCGCTGTTTTCTTTGTCCAAAGAGGGATAGTTCCGAATGTCCACCATGCGGTCATACTCCATGCCCGGCCGCTGATCGCCCGACCAGTAGGTGTTTTTATCAACCTGGGTGTATGGAATGGCGCAGCCGGGATCCGGGGCAATCCCAAAGGCTTTATTAAAACGGAAGGTACCTGCAGGCGATTTCCAATCCCCCTCTTTTTCTTTTCCCAGTCCTTCCCTGCCGATAAAACCCGGCGTAGTCATAATCTGGTGCCAGCGTCCGTCTTTTTCTTTCTCATGCATGGAAATCCAGGCTGTCGTTTTTCCAACGCCGCCTACCACGATGAGCTGCTCTGTCTTTGCCGCGGCAGGCAGCGCCGTCACCCATTCCGGAGACAGCGTTTCTTTCGCGTGTCCGGCTTGCCCCGGCATGGAAAGAAGCACAAGTGTAACCAACACCGCCAAACCAATTGAACGCATCTGTTTCATCACTTGTTTTCCTCCTTATATTGCATTAATAGGACAATTTTAGCGCGCAAGGCCGGACGGCTTCAAGGCCTTTCATCTTAACGCCCTGTAATATGGATTCATGGTCAGGTTCACGATGTATTTCTACTACAATATAGAACATAAAAAGTCATCGCACCCGTTTTCCTGTCCTGTTTTTGGTGATATCTTTCACTTTCTTTTGTCCATGGCCTCTTTCCATGCCATGTATTCGTTCTTATCCAATTCCATTGCAAACCGCCAGCCATTCGCCAGTTCACAGAGAACAACATGCTTTTCATACGCCGGGGTTCCACTCAACGCGGCTCCGATGATTCCCCATACCGGACCGCCCGCAAGATATCCAACCAAAGCGCCTGTCGCCGACCGGTTCGGAGAAGAATGAATTTCAGCGCTGACCTCTTCAACTTTTACAAGGGATTTAGCGATATCCAACTTTTGAACCGCCAACGTATCAAGCTGATAATTGTAGTATTGTATATCGAAACCCGATGAAAAGAAATGCTGTGATATGCCTATGATTTCTATATTTGAATCTTCAATTCCTCCTAAATATTTCGCCATGGTATCCCCTTCACATCAGATTGCCACATCAATTTTGGCGCTTACACCTACTCCCTGGACACGAGTACAATGAGACGGATCAATCGAATCGACCGGTATCAGTGCCTGTACACGGAATGATCGGTTCAGAAAATCCCCTTCCAGCGCCAACGCACCTTTGCACTTGTCAACCAAAGCACGAGGACCGCTGATCTGCGCCGCTCCTACATAACCTTTGGTGCCAACCGCAATAATCGGCACGACCTTGGTTGCATATGAATCAGAAACAGGGTATTTTGCTGTCAGCTTGTTGATAAAGGTGTTCAGTTCGTTTCCATACTTGTCTACCAGCCAAACGATACCTCCTGTTTTAACCGCTTTTCCTATGTTTCCCAGAACGCTCCCAGCGTCCGCTTTCGGAACTGAAACCATATTGCCTGCCATAAAACCTAGTACTGCTGCAACAATGATAGCCTTTTTCCCTTTCAACATCATTCAGCCTCCCTCATATCAGACTTCTCGTTCATAAAACCGTACGTATAACGGCATAGCTTTACATACACTGTTACCACCGGTTTACCCCACAGAGTATCCATACCGCCCCAGCTGATGGTCATGGTATTGTGCCGCTCTTTGTTGCCGGCGCAAAGCTACGCCCATTTCTTGTCGAACTGTGTAAATATGTCTGTCGTATAATTCGCCATGATATCAATCCTCCCTGACTATCTTTTCATCGTTCTGATTTATCCTGCTCCACCGCCGGTATTCGATCACAATACAGAAATACAGGAGTACTGCCGTTGCAACAAGCACCACCATAAATGACAGCTCGTCCAGTTCGTTAAAGACGCTGGCAGCCTGCATCAGGACGGCATTCCTGTCTGAAAACTCGTATATGTAAATTTGTCCCACCATGCCCGCTAGCATACCGATCAGGCCGGCAACCACAAAACTATAGCAATAACGCAATATTCGGAACATTTTTGTTCTTCATCTTCCTTTTGCATTCTCTTTTTTACAAGATTATTATACCAAAAAAAGAGGTGGCCATGCCAGCCATCTCCAATTATATGATTCATTTGCAAGTGACGCCCAAACAACGCACTTTTCTAAGCTCCTATTGTTCACAGATTTCAGTGAAACTGAGCTTTTCATTTTGTTCCAAAAGTTTCTTAACAAGCGGACTGACATGAATCAGCGTTACACCGCACTTCGTTTTTTCCTCCATGGTCAGCAGCACGCGAACACCTGCGGAGGAAATATACGTAAGCCTTTCGCAATCCACAATCGCCCTTTCAATATTTGTTGCAGTTTTTTCTTTCTCCCATTTCAGCAACAGCTCCGGCGCCGTGATGCTGTCGAGCCTGCCGCAAAGCGAAACACGGAACAATCCGTTTTCCATGGTATAGTGCATTGCAAAGGGTTGTTCCTTATTCGTTGTATCACTTCGGAGTTTGCGCGCCCCGTCCAGGGTGATGACCCAATAATAGCAATTACCCATCGCCTTCTTGAACTGTACTATTTGTTCCGACGTAAGGAAGCGATACGTACTGAGTTCGGGCATATACTCCGCCAGATTAAGCTTTTCGGCCTTTAAGCCAAATTTTGCCAGAAACGCTTCTGTCCGCTTGACTGAACCGGGAATATCCGCCGCATCAATGATAAACGAATTGGAGAGGTTGGCCACATCTGACTGTTTCTTGGCAGCGTTCCCGGCCGCCTCCAGCTTTTTCATCCAGTCTTCCCCAAAGAGGGATTGAAACGTCAGGAAGAACTGGATCATAAATTCCGGGTCCGGTGTAAACCAGGCACCGCCATGCACTTCCAGCAACGTGCAGACATTATTTACAACAGCCTCCAGCTCGCTTTCGGTAAAGTACATCATCATGCCTTCCGTTGTGATACACAGAGGCCCTGCCGTTTTTTCCAGCGCCGCGTCCAGCGAGTCATAATTAGTGGCATCGACCGGATGAAAGGCCATGCGCTCCGGATACGCTGTAAGGGAATGCATAACCGGTTCCATTTCCTGCACGACGATGGGAAGATCCAGCCCAATAAACTGAATCCCCTTAGCCGTCAAATGGAATGCCTTCGGCGTATAGCCACAGGGCAGATCTACACAGGTACGGTAACCGGAATTTTCAATCAGGGAACACATGGTGCGGTACTTTGCTTCCACCACCAGTGCGTTGCCAAGGATCACTGTGGAACCCGACAAATCCTGAAGCGGTTCCTTATTTTCTATTTTCAGGGAACGGACAATGCGTTCAGCATCCGGTATTTCCGCCTGCGCCATCAGGCAAACCGCTGTTTTTGCTGTCACGAATACGGGATTGGTCCGTGCCATTGCGCTGTAATCAGATTCAGTGTTCATAAGAGAATACACCTGCTAATATATACAAAACAAAGTTGCCAAAATTGACATGGAAGCTAATCTATATTGCCAAAAGAGTCTAGGAATTCTGCCCGCGCGCGGCGACGATATCCAAAAGGTAGCCGGGCGTAAAGAACTTGTCCATGAACTGGTAGTAGCCCAGCAAGGGGAGCACGGCCTTGTACTGATCGGCCAGAAGGCCCTGTTCGATATGAATGTCATCCGGCCCGGCGATGACCAGGACGTTCTGGTCGTCCACCGAGTACGCCTTCCATTCGACCTTGTCTGTGGACGGGTTGCCGCAGCGTGCGAAATTGGTCCACATCTGCTGAACAGCCGTGAAGATCTCTTCGGGGATGTTGGTGCCATTGAAGGTGCTGTCCGTCCCCACGCCGCGAAAGTCGAACACGAACAGGAGCTCCACGGAATGCGCTGCCCCCATATCCGGGTTGCTGCCCGGGTACGACCAGTAGTAGCAGAACGTCTTGTTGAACGCGCTCTGGGCGTCGAGCTGTTGGAGCATGGGAACCCTGAACATGAGCTCATTTATGAACTCCGTCTCCACAAGTCCCGGCTCCTGATCCCTGCATACCCGCCGGAATTCTTCGTAATACTTTTTGTCCTCTTCCTTCAGGTAGGGAACTGCGTCGCCCGCAGCGCGCCGGGCGTATAGTTTTTGTTCTTCCAGGCTCAGACACGGGCCCTCGCCCATGAACAGCCTCATCTCGTCGGCCGTGGTGCCTGCCATGATGGATATGTGCTTTGCGTAACCTTTCCGGTACAGCTCGATGGGCGCCTCGGGGAGCACCTCCGTTCCGTAGTAGGGACAGGATGTGAACTTGCCGACCGCTTCGACATACGCCTTCTGAAGCTCCTCTTCGGACAGCGCCATGATGTCGTCCATGGTCTTGCAGCCGGTGTACTCCAGCAGCGCCTTAGTTTTGCCCTGCGCTGCTTCGCAGTCAACCGGGAAGGCCAGGGTGGTCGAGCCGCTCTGGGCTATGACCTTCTGGAAATACCGGTTCGCCTCCTTCATGACCGGCAGAATGGAGACAGAGCCGCCGCCAGCGCTTTGCCCGAAGATGGTCACGTTGTCAGGGTCGCCGCCGAAAGCGGCGATGTTCTCGTGCACCCACCTGAGCGCCATAGCCTGGTCCAGCAGGCCGTTGCAGGGCGCCGTCTTAAAGTTTTCGCCGCCGGGCACCGACGAGAAGTCCATGAAGCCGTACATGTTCAGGCGGTAGTTGATGTTCACCATGACGATGTCACTTTGCTTTTGGACGAGATTGGCTCCGCTGTAGGATATCTCCGACCCCGAGCCGGTGACGTAAGCCCCGCCGTGGATCCAGACCATCACCGGCTTCTTCTCGGTCTTGTCGTCGGCATTGACCCAGATATTCAGGTAGAGACAGTCCTCGGAGACCAGCTTCTGTATGCAATCCGGGTAGCCTAGTGAGCCGAAAGCACCCTTTCCGTAGTACCTGGCCTCGAAGACCCGGTCGCTCGCGTCCACGTACTCCGGCGCCTTGAAGCGGCGCTCGCCCACAGGCGGCTTCGCGTAGGGGATGCCCAGCCACGACGCGACCCCGTGCTCCTCGGTTCCGACGAAGGTGCCGTTCACGCACTTCACGGCATGGGCCTCGTCGAAGCCTCCCGTGATTTCGCTGTTCAAGTACTCGTACGGCTCGTATCTGATTAGATCCTTGAATTCCCTTTTCATAGCTCGAATTCCTTTCTTTCCCTATAATGTAAAATACTTTGTCAGCGGGCAGGTACGCTCCCAGTCTATGATACCGTAATCGGCCATGTAATTACCTACGCCAAACTGGCGCACACCTTATTATTAATTATAACAAAACAACCGCAGATAAATCTACGGCTTGAACCACAAAAAATCACCGGACACTTTTATACGCCCGGTGAGGAGATTAAAACCTAAAGCACTACGAAGATATCTTTTACTGATTCACCTGCGTCCGCAACTGAATCGCCTCTGCAATATGCGCCGCTTGGATATCGTCGCTGCCTGCCAGGTCCGCAATGGTACGGGCCACTTTCAGAATCCGGTCGTAACTGCGGGCGCTGAGCCCCAGCTTGCAAAATGCGTTTTCCATCAACGTATTGCAAGATGCATCCAGTTTGCAGAACCGTTCCACCTGCCGGTGATTCATGGCGGCATTACAGAAAACACCGTACCGTTTTAAGCGTTTCAGCTGAATCGTACGGGCCGCACAAACCCGTTCACGGATCTGCGCTGACGTTTCTTCCGCCTCCGTGGTCCGCAAATCTTCATATTTCACACGGGGCACATGAACCTGCAGGTCAATGCGGTCGGACAAAGGGCCGGAAATCTTGCGCTGATACCGTTCAATCTCAAAAGGACGGCAGGTACATTCTTTTGTCTCGTCACCAAA
>NZ_CADBFF010000022.1:0-48058 GCF_902793885.1 uncultured Succiniclasticum sp. | reverse complement strand
TCCGTTTCGGATTATACTATATAGAAGTACTTATGTCAATAGGGAGATTGTAAATCTCACATCTTTTTTTGCTTCAAATGCTCGCTAACAAACAAAAAAACAGCCGGGAAAATACCCGACTTCACAAGAAGGCTCGAACGAGCCCTTTTTGCCCGAAAAACGAGCCCTCGTCATTATGCCGCTGCAATCCGTATCAAAGACGTAGTGCAGTTTTCATATACGGTTTTATTGATACTTCCGTCAACAAACGCTGATGTATCGCCGGCAACCAGTAAATCACACATCAGATAAATAATGTCGCGGCTGGTAAAATGGGCCCCGGCTTCTTCATTGTAGGATTCAGAAAACCTTTGTACCAGATTTTCAAAGATGTAGCCCATGTCAACAGAACTGATCTTGTCAGGGCTCATATCGGCTTTTTTGTCATTTAGGTCAGTAATTACTTGGTATAACGCCCCAGCTTCCACCATGCGCTTGATTTGGTCGTCGAAATTCATTCTGGCCAAAATATCCAGAACATTGTCAGAAAAACCGTTTATGTAGGCTCTGAAATTGTCTTCAATACTGTTTGGGTCGGCCAGCAGGGTTTTGAAAGTAAACGGACTTACATTATAGAAACCAAATTACAAAGTCAAACCCATCTTGGAAGACAGCCAGTTAGCCGTATTACTGCAAAAACTATTTTCTTTGAAAGAGAATGGTACTACTGTTAAGAATCAGTTATTCTTTTATCTGGCCCTTATTACTGGAGCCAGGTCGGGAGAACTTCTGGCTTTGACATGGAATGATATTGATTATACTGGCAAGAAGATCACCATCTCAAAAGACATATATACCAAAGGAACAAAGACCTTGGTTCAAAACAGAACCAAAGGTATGGAAGCCCGGACTGTATATTGTGATGATTTCTGCATAGACCTACTTAATAAGCATAAGCAGTATCAGCTGGAATGGTTGAAAAGTCGCAATATGGCCAACCCCAATCTTTATGTATTTATTAAAAGAACCATAAAACAAGGCTCTCATCCAGAAGCTGAACTCCCCAGCAGAAGCAGTTTTCATCATTTCATGAGGAAGTTTTTAATCAAGAACAATCTCCCTGTTATTGATGTCCATGGATTCAGGCGTATGGCAGCCAGTTATTCTGTCAACAACCAAGTACCTTTAACCACTGTCCAAACAATGCTGGGCCATAAAAGTCTCTCCACCACCATGATCTATCTCAGAACCTTAAACAACAGTCGCAAAGAGAGTGTGGAAGCTTTATCCAACACCTATAAGCAACTTATGGAAGGAACTTCTGAAGATAAACCAGAAGGAGATCAGCCCAAACAATAAAAGCAACCCCTGGCCTTGATTTATCAAAGTCAGGGGTTTATTATTGGTGATCCCGGGCAGATTCGAACTGCCGACCCTACGCTTAGGAGGCGTATGCTCTATCCAACTGAGCTACGGAACCATGTCAACCTTATTATATTCTATTTGCAGATAATCTACAACAGTTCAGTGCAAATATAGTCTCTCTTCAAAAACTTTCACGAAAGTTTCACGATTCCTATATTTGCAACATTGAGGTGGGGTCATCAAACCAGCATGATTACTGGATTTGTGAATTTTGAAATCTTCTTAGAGCATTGTCTTAGGAGGCGGTTGCTCTATCCAGCTGAGCTACGGAACCATATAAAACAATTTAAAATTTTATAAACGCACGCGTTGCATACAGCGTACATAAAGAGAGAAAATGCCGGTTTGTTGCCGGCATTTTGATTGTTACAAATTTTCCGCCATGCCGGGGGGCATGCTCCATTCCACCCGCACATCAATGGCGACCCACATACGGGTCAGGCAAAGCTGAAAGTTTTCCAGGCTTTCCAGCGGCTGCAGCGTTACTTCCTGAAAATCCCGGATGGTGGGGCCCACACAAACCTTAAACGTGTGGGGCTCCGCCAGATACTTTTCCACCGCCGCCCTGGGTTCTTCCACCCCCAGATGCACAGCTGCGGATTTGGTATCCGGATCATATTCAATATATCCATAATTTCCGTGATAGTTGATTGTCACGGTAAATTTTTCCATCATAGTGCCCCTCCTCAAAATTCCATATTATTATATCAAAGAATGGGCAATTTAACAATATCCTTACCTAAAATCTTTAGCAAGTCAGGTAAAGCTGAAAAATCCATTGCAACAGGAACAGCAAAGAACTCACAAAGCCGTTTCATGTAAAAACGATACTTCTTATTCTTCGTCTTCCTGCCGCGGCGCCGGACGAAGCCGTTGCTCCATGGGAATTTTTTCCATATTTTCCGCCGCTGCCAGCTGGGCCTGTTCGTACAGCAGACTCTGGGAGCTGATTTCTTTTCCCTTTCCGGCCACGACTCTCCGGTAGTTGCCGTTGCTCTGCATCATGTGGGCGCCCACGTTGTCCTCCAGGTACAGCTGCAGGATGCTCTTGATCCGTTTGATATGCTCTTCCGTTTCCACCGGGAAGAACAGCTCCACGCGGTCGTTCAGGTTACGGGGCATCCAGTCGGCGCTGCTCATGAAGAGCTGCTCGTCGCCGTTGTTGGCGAACCAGAAGATACGGCTGTGCTCCAGCTGCCGCCCCACAATACTGCGCACGGTAATATTGTCGCTGATGCCTTCCAGACCGGGGCGCAGGGTGCAGATGCCCCGGACGATCAGTTCAATTTCCACGCCCGCCATGGACGCTTCATACAATTTCTGAATGACCGGCTGGTCCAGCAGGGAGTTCATCTTGGCAATGATGTGACCCTCCCCGCCTTCTTTCACGATGCGGATCTCATTATCCACCAGTTCATAGATTTTTTCCCGCAGCCCAATGGGCGCCATTACCAGCTTGTTCCAGACAGGCGCCTTGGAGTAGCCGGAAAGCAGATTGAAAAACGCGGAGGCGTCGCTGCCGAACTGGTCGTTAGCCGTCATCAGGCCCATGTCGGTGTACAGCTTGGCCGTGCTGTCGTTGTAGTTGCCGGTGCCCAGATGCACGTAGCGTTTGATGCCGTCGGGTTCCTGCCGCACAACCAGAATGATCTTCGCATGGGTCTTCAATCCCACCAGACCGTAGATTACATGGGCGCCGGCTTTTTCCAGACGGCGGGCCCAAATGATGTTGTTCTCTTCATCAAAGCGGGCCTTCAGCTCTACCAGTACCGTGACCTGCTTGCCGTTTTCTGCAGCCCGGGCCAGCGCCGCCACAATGGGCGAATTGCCGCTGACGCGGTACAGGGTCTGCTTGATGGCCAGCACCTTGGGGTCGTTGGCCGCATCGCTGACAAACTTCACCACCGGGTCGAAGCTTTCGTAGGGATGGAACAGTAAAATATCTTTTTCTTTCAGACGGTCAAACAGATTGTCGTACTCCGGCAGATCTTTCGGGCGCTGGGGTACAAAGGGTTCGTGGAGCCAGGGCCACATCTTATCCAATGACACGAATTTAAAGAAACAGGTAGCGTCCAACGGTCCGGAAATCTCATAGATTTCCTCATCCGTCAGGTCCAGATTGTCTTCCAAGAATTTTTTGATGCTGTTATTGCCGGTCTTGGCGATCTCCAACCGGCGGGCCGCGCCCCGTTTTCGCTGCCGCAGGGATTTTTCGATTTCCCGCAGCAGGTCTTCAATATCGTCCTCATCTACATCCAGGTCGCTGTCCCGGGTAAGGCGGAAAGGTACCACGTCCAGGATCTGGCAGCCCCGGAACAGGTATTTGCAATGAATGGTGATCAGTTCTTCCAGATAGATAAACGTGCGCTTTTCTTCTACCGGGATTTCAATCAGGCGGGGCAGCAGGGACGGTACCTGCACCACGCTCATGCTCTCTTCCCCGTCTACCGTGATCAGCTGCACGGCCAGGTTCAGGGTTTTATTGCCCAGGAACGGGAACGGACGGGAGGCATCCACCGCCATGGGCGTCAGCACCGGGTACACCACTTCCTGATAATAATTCTCCAGCCACTCTTTCCCTTCGTCGCTGCATTCTTCGATGGTTTTGATTTCCGGTCCGCCGGCTTTTTTCAAATCCTCCAGCACATCCGTCAGGATTTTGCTTTCCAGTTTCATCTGCTCATGGGCCGCCTGGGAGATCATCCGCAGCTGTTCCCGCACCGTCAGCCCGGAAGGATCCTTACTGGTGACGCCGTTTTCATACTGATCCCACAGTCCGGCCACCCGGACCATGAAAAATTCATCCAGGTTGGAAGATGTGATTGCAATAAACTTCAGCCGTTCCAGTATCGGCGTGGTTTTCACTTCCGCTTCCCGCAGCACCCGCAGGTTAAATTTCAGCCAGCTCAGCTCCCGGTTGAAGAAATACTCCGGCCGTTTCAGGTCCGCTTTGCTGACTTTTACCGCTTTTGCCGCCGCGGTTTTGTCTGCCGTTTTCTCCTGCGCGGAAACGCCGGCCGCTGCGTTTTTAATCCGTTTTTTCACAACTGCCGCCGCTTTTTTTACTGCGGTTGCCGTTTTCTTTTCAGCCGCCACTACATCGCGTTTCGTTTTGATTCCCGTTTTATTTTTACTTTCGCTCATAATGATTCCACCCGTTCCAGACGTACTTTAAATCCGTATACTTCTTCCATCATCAACACTTTGGAAGCAAAGGTCCACTCTTCCAGATCCAGATCCGCCTTGCTGACCACTGCAATGGTCAGTTCCCGGTTGTGAAGGGTAACCTTGCACTGCTGGATCTTCTGCATATAGCTCCGGTCCAGCGCATCCGCAAGCCGGATGATAGCAGATAATTTTGCCACCACGGGAACCAGCTCGCTTTTCAGTTCCGGCACCCGTTTTTCGTCACGCTCCAATACGTTATGGGCATGATAGTAAGAAGCCATGGCGATGATCTGTTTGTCTTCTTCCGTAAAGCCCAGCAGGTCGGTGCCCATGATCAGCTGATAGGAATACAGGGAATGGCTGCGCATGGAAACATATTTCCCGATATCGTGCAGGATGGCCGCCGCCCGTAACAGCAGCCGGCAATGATCGTCCAGCCCGTACTTTTTCCCGATCCGGTCAAAGATGATCAGCGCCAGCCGTTCCACCTGGGTCACATGCCGGTAATCGTACTCATAATCTTCCCCTACATGGTGGACGAGGCTCATTTTTTCCTCTTCCAGCATGTGGGTGTAATTCTCGTCCTTCTCACGGATGATCCGCAGTAAGATCAGCCCGTCCAGGAAGGTATCATTGGTAATGATGATTTCCTTGGCCGAAGGCGCCAGGTCCAGCAGTTTTTCATACAGCAGCACCATGGGCAGCACCAGTTCCGCTTCCGTTTCCGTCAGATGATAGGTCTTCAGCAGCTGGGGCAGGTTCAGTTTGCGGACCTTGTCAAAGAATTTCCGGAACTCTTCCGTCGTGACGCGCTGCACGTTATTCTTGTTGCGGATGCCCATCACCTTTAAGAGCAGTTCCGTTTCCGTTCCGGAAAGCACCAGATATTTGACCGCCTGCCCTTCCAGCGCCTTGCGCACCGGCCCCATGGTACTGGACAGGAACTGCATCAGCGCCTTGTTGAAATGCAGGCTGCTGCGCTGATAGTTATTAAAGCTTTCTTTGATCCGGATGATGCCGATATGGAAATTCTCCTGGAATTTGATCTGCTCGTCCTGTAACAGGGTGACACCCAGGCCGCCGGAGGAAATATCCAGCAGCATGATGCCCTTTTCGCTGGAGATGTGCTGGTCCCTGACGGTTTTACGGATGGCCACATACTTTGTATAAATTTCCATGGGCATTTCCGTGACAGTCACGTCCAGTCCGGTCCGCAGTTTGATCTGGTCCAGCATGAACACTTTGTTGCTGGCTTCCCGAACAGCCGTGGTGGCCTGCGCCGTATACACATCCGTGCCGTACTCCTGCATCAGTTCCTTAAATCCCTGCAGCACCTGGCAGATTTCTTCTACCATGGAAAAGGGAATGCTTTTGTTTTTGAAGGCTTCTTCCCCCAGGCGGATGGGGTATTCGCATTGCTCGATGACCTTGATGCGGCTCAGGCTGCGATATTCCACAATTCGCAGGCGTAGCATCTCCGACCCCAGATGGATCGCCGCCAGTGTGGTATAAGTTTTCCGTTTCATAAAAATTCTCCGTACCTTTTATATTGATGATTTGTATCGTGACGATTTTTTTCGCGACAATTTAGTAATAAACCAATCAACAGAACGTCCGCGTTCGCCGGTTCCTGTTGCAGCAGGCGCACGCGAGCGCAAATGCATCAGCGTTTTTTGAACAAATGCATCGGCGCTTACTGAATATCTGCAAATAACTATCATTTAGATTTTCGACAAATGTTAAAAAAATCCTTGTATATAGAAGCAGAATTTAAATTTTTTTATAAAACTCCCTACAAAATATCCGACAGCCTGCGCTTCTCCACAAAAACGCGAAGTGGATTTTGTCATTTTGGCAGAATGGGTTATAATATTGATAAGAAAACGTAAATGATCCTGCAATAAAAACATCGTATCAATTACAGGTAATTGCCGGAAACAGTTTGGGGAGACATATTATGCAGAGAATTGCAATCATCGACATCGGCTCTAACTCGGCCCGTCTTGTCATCAGTCATATTTATAAAAGTGGCGCCTACAACATGGTCTTCAATCAGAAAGAAATGCTGCGGCTTGCCCAGAAAACAGAAGGCGAAGGGCTGCTTTCCAAAGAAGCCTTCGACAGCACGCTGCAGGTCATGCAGTCTTTTGCTTACATGTGCCGGCAGTATAAGACAGACAAGATCATCGCCGTAGCCACGGCCGCCATCCGCAATGCCAAAAACGGCAGCCAGCTGACCAATGAAGTATTTGAAAAGACCGGAATCCGGCTTCATATTATTTCCGGAAACATGGAAGCGCAGCTCAGTTATCTGGGCGTTATCAACACCCTGCCCATGAAAGACGGTATCATCTTTG
This sequence comes from uncultured Succiniclasticum sp., assembly GCF_902793885.1. Lineage (NCBI taxonomy): Bacteria > Bacillati > Bacillota > Negativicutes > Acidaminococcales > Acidaminococcaceae > Succiniclasticum > uncultured Succiniclasticum sp. The sequence continues at coordinate 41,129 of NZ_CADBFF010000022.1, read as the reverse complement.
ACCTGGGCGGCGGCTCCACAGAACTGATTCTGTTCCGGAACCGGAAACTGGTGGAGTCCGTTTCCATCCCGCTGGGAGCCGTAAACACAACGGATATTTTCCATATCCGCGATACAATGCCGCCATCGGCCTACAGCGACATCAACTTCTTTATCTCTACCCGTATGGAACAGTATCCCTGGCTGAAAGACGCCAGCCTGCCCCTGATCGGTGTCGGCGGCACGGCCCGTACCGTTGCCAAGATGATCCAGCGGAGCCGGAATTATCCATCCAGCCGGATTCACAATTACATCTTCAGCGCCCAGAGCTTCCGCACGCTGTTTAAAAAGCTGCAGGGCACCACGCTGGAAGAACGCATGAACATTCCCGGCCTGTCGGAAGAACGCGCGGACATCATCCTCGCCGGCGCATCGATTATCAACTGCCTGCTGGCGCAGACAAAAAGCAAGCGCATCATTACCTCGGGCTGCGGCTTGCGGGAAGGCCTGTTTTACGATTATTATGCCAAAACCAACAACGTGCCCCTGATTGCCGAGGACATTCTGAAAGAAAGTACCCAGAACGTTTTGCGTCTTTTCTCCGTAAATATCGAACACAACCGGCACGTGGCTGCGCTGGCCTTATCCATGTTTGACGGCTGGCACGGGCTGCACGGGCTGGGCAAACAGTACAAAAAGCTGTTAAAGACCGCCGCGCTGCTCCACGACATTGGCATCACCATCAATTATTACAGTCACGCCCGCCACTCCTCGTACATGATTTTAAACGCCAAGATTTTCGGCCTGACCCATGCGGAGCAGATGCTTTGCGCCGTCATTGCCGGCTGGCACAACGGCATTGCCAAACGGTATTTTAAAAATCACGCCTACCGCTCCCTGCTGCGGGAAAAGGACTGGGATATCGCAGGCAAACTGGCATTGCTTCTCGCGCTGGCGGAAAGCCTTGACTACTCGGAAAGCAATACCATCACCGCCATCATCCCCGATTACGACAGCACAGCCGCCACACTGGAAATTCACACGACAGAAAATGCCGCCATCGAAATGCAGCAGATTAAAACGCTGGAAGAATGGTTTGTAGAAACCTTTTGCCTGCCGCTCCGGACAATTATCAAAACCGAAACGCCGGAAGCCTGAGGTCGTTGCAAAAAGTCCGGCAAAAAAATTGCAACCTAACTGCCCTGTGTATGAGCAAGCAACCATTGCAGCCGTTGAACACAAAACCAAAAACAAAATTCCCGGAGTCCGCTTCCGCGCTGATACCGAAGCAGGCGTTCCGGGAATTATTATTTTGATTTTTGTTTTTCAGGGAAATCCGAAACTGCCAATCCGGTCAGTATTCCGGGAAGATGCGGATTATTATTTCTTCCTCAGTCTTTTTTCACCGGCTGCACTTCAAACATACGGCTCCAGGGAAGCTTGAAATCATATTCCTTTGCCACAGACCCCATCACCGGTTCCGCAACTTTGATGATGCTTTCTTTGATAGCAGCTTCGGCAATACGCTTCTGTTCCGGAGTAAAACCGGAATTCGGCATCTGCTTCGGCCAGATGACATGTTGATACACGTCCATCCGGGCATTCGCCTGATAGGCCCAGTCGTCCAGGTAACGTACGGTCAGCAGGTCCTTCGCCGCGTTCCCTTCATAGAACGGGGATTCCATTCCCTGAGCCAACGCAAAGCCCAGGGTATTGCCGGAGGTATTCCATCCGCCGTAGGCTGCAACCTGGTACGCAAGCCCACGCCGGAACAGTTCTTTTACCAGCGCATTGTCGGCCCCATTACCGTACGCAGAGTCAGAGACGATCACCTTTTTGCCGCGTTCAATAAACGATTGCACTTTGTCCGCAAAGGCTTTGGTGTTTTTATCCGCAACCCCGTTGTTCTTCGCATCGGAAGCTTCCAGTGTCTTTCCGTTATACGGGGTGTTGACCAGCAAAACATAATCTGCCGTAGCCGCATTCTTTGACGGGAATGCCCCCGCCGCAAAAATATGCTGTCTGGCCGATTCCGCCACAGTATCGTCTTCATATGTAGGAACCGTCTCTCCGCCCTTGCCGTTCCCAAATTCCGTATATACCAGCGGCGTGGTGAAGGTGAGCCGGTTGGCCGCCTGGGTCAGCAGTACCAGGCCCAGCTGGTCGGCGCCGGAGAAGAAACGGATTTTCGAATTGGAGAAATTGCTTACCAGGGAAGACATGTAACGGGCTTCCTTGTGAGCCTGGGACAGGGGACTGGTGTCGTCGCGTCCCACCAGCAGGTAATTGAAGCTGTCGCTTTCAATCCCGTGCAGCAGCAATTCCGATGTGCGGATATTGGTCCGCCGGCGATCGTAATAATCTGCAATCACATTACGGGGAATCGTGCGATTCAGTTCCTGTAACTCCTTATTCTCTTTCCGAGACAGTCCCTGCAATTCGACTTTATCCCGCAGGGCTCCATGCCGGAACAGTTTGCCGCCCCACTCCTGATAATACACCGGTTCCACAGGCGCGGCGCTGGCTTTGGGCGAGCGCATAATCGTCACAAAGACATAGATGTCGGGAGAATGTACCTTCTTCTTCAGGGAAAGAAGCCGTTCTACCCGGGATTGCAGTACCGAAGGTTCGATATGGTGGGTCCGGGAATCCACCAGGCCGCCGTAAATCAGCGCGTCAGCGCTGGCCACCACAGCTATCGCTTTCGTTGTATTCTGCTCCAGCCATTCCAGCAGCTTGTCAGGCTGACCGTCCCGATCAGCAGAAGAAAGCAGTTCCTCCGGAGGAACCATTATATCCCATCCCGCAGCCTTCATGGTGGCAACAGTGTAATCTTTGCATACCGGCCGGGTATCCATGGGAACATAGACCATGGTTCCCCTGCTTTTCACCGCAGCATGATCCTGCAGTGTTTCCTTTGCCGCAGATTCTTTTACATTCTCTGCTTTCCCTGCCGCACCGGCCGGTTCCGCGGCCAGCGCCGCACTCCCCGACAACAACAGGCATCCCAGCAGAAAACCGGTTACCGCCTTTTTCATTCCGTCACATCCCCACATGATGAAACTTCAGGGAGCGCCGTCTCCACGGGCTCCCTGTTGTATTTTTCCATAAAACTAAGGAAACACTGATTAATTCGTCTGTACGCTGACCGGTGCTTTTTGCGACTGACTGCGTCAATGTCCCTCAAAGCAGCTACGGCTGCGCCTTCGGGCCATTTCCTTGTCAGTCACAAAAAGCCCTCGGACATCGCACAAACTCATTTAATCAGCGTCTCCCTAAATCTGTTATCCTGCGCGTCTGATACTATTTTGCATACGTCGCCGCGGTGTTATCCTTCAGCAATACGTCATGGGCTCCGCCTTCCACAATGGATGTTGCGGAAACCAGGGTCAGTTTCGCCTTGTCGCGCAGTTCGCCCAGGTTCAGGGCGCCGCAGTTGCACATGGTGCTGCGAATCTTGGCCAGGGTCAGGTTCACGTTGTCCTTCAGGCTGCCTGCGTAGGGAACATAGGAGTCCACGCCTTCTTCAAAGGACAGCTTCTGGGAACCGCCCATATCATACCGCTGCCAGTTCCGGGCACGGTTGGAACCTTCGCCCCAGTATTCTTTCATGTAGCTGCCGTTCACGTTGACCTTGTTGGTGGGGCTTTCATCGAAGCGGGCGAAATAACGGCCCAGCATCAGGAAGTCCGCGCCCATGGCCAGGGCCAGGGTCATATGGTAATCGTAGACGATGCCGCCGTCGCTGCAGACGGGAACATACACACCGGTTTCTTTGAAATATTCGTCACGGGCTTTGCAAACGTCAATCAAAGCGGTAGCCTGCCCGCGGCCGATACCTTTGGTCTCGCGGGTGATGCAGATGGAGCCGCCGCCGATGCCGACCTTGACAAAGTCAGCGCCGCAGTCTGCCAGGAAGCGGAAGCCTTCCGCGTCAACCACATTGCCGGCGCCTACTTTCACTTTGTCGCCGTAGTGATCGCGAATCCATTTCAGCGTAATCTTCTGCCATTCGGAGAAGCCTTCGGAAGAGTCGATGCACAATACGTCCGCTCCTGCTTCCACCAGAGCCGGTACCCGTTCCGCGTAGTCCCGGGTGTTGATGCCGGCGCCAACCACGTGGCGTTTCTTATCGTCCAGCAGTTCCAGCGGATACTCTTTATGGGATACATAGTCCTTGCGGAATACCATATACAGCAAGCGGCCGTCATCGTCAATGATGGGCAGCGTGTTCAGCTTGTTGTCCCAGATGATGTCGTTGGCCTGCTGCAGGGTGGTATCCTTTTTGCCTACGATCAGTTTGCTGATGGGCGTCATGAAGTCCCGCACCTTCGTATCCAGATCCATGCGGCTGACACGGTAGTCGCGGCTGGTGACGATGCCTTCCATCTTTCCGTTTACCGTTCCGTCACTGGTAACGGCAACGGTGGAATGACCGGTCTTTTCCTTTAACGCCAGCACATCTTTCAGCGTGCTGTCCGGCGTAATGTTGGAATCGCTGACGACAAAGCCGGCGCGGTGGCTCTTCACGTTCCGCACCATCTGCGCTTCGTCCTCTATGGTCTGGGAGCCGTAAATGAAAGAGCAGCCGCCTTCCCTGGACAGGGCCACAGCCAGTTTGTCATTGGAAACAGACTGCATGATGGCGGAGACCATGGGAATATTTAAACTGATAGCCGGTTCTTCACCTTTTTTGAATTTCACCAGCGGGGTGACCAGCGTCACATTATCGGGAATACATTCGGAAGAAGAATACCCCGGTACTAACAGATACTCACTAAAGGTATGCGCAGGTTCATCGTAATAAAAAGCCAATGGTAACACCTTCCCTTCTTTGAAATATTTTAAGGAATATAATAACACAAAACAGCAAATATTGCAAAGGATTTTGTGCGGAAATTTCCATGAATACAAAACAAGTTGCTTCTAACGAAAACACCGCCTGCATCCCTGCAGATTCTTACTTCCGGAACAACGCGCGCCAGGCAATATCCTTCCGGTAATGTGCATTTTCGAAACGAATCTTTTCCACGGCCCCGTAGGCTGCGTTTTTGGCGCTCTTAATATCTTTGGCCAGTGCGGTTACACCCAGCACACGACCGCCGGCGGTCACAACCTTGCCGTCCTTTTCTTTGGTTCCGGCGTGGAACACCACCACGTTTTCCATCGCGCCGGCTTCTTTTAACCCGGTAATCACCTTCCCGTTCTCATAAGAACCCGGATATCCGCCGGACGCCATGACCACGCAGACGGTAGCCTGGTTCTTCCATTTTACCATGGAAGCATCCAGTGTACCCGTGGCGCAGGCCAGCATAATCTGTACCAGATCGCTGTCCAGCAGGGGCAGCACCACCTGGGTCTCCGGATCGCCGAACCGGCAGTTGAACTCTACCACTTTCACGCTGTCGCCTTTGATCATCAGGCCGGCGTACAGACAGCCGCAATAGGTTCTGCTTTCCTTATTTAATGCGGCAATCACCGGTTTCAAAATGGTTTCTTCCGCCTTGATGCGCAGGGCTTCGGTCATCACCGGAGCCGGAGCATAAGCCCCCATACCGCCGGTATTGGGGCCTTTGTCCCCGTCGTTGACGCGCTTATGATCCTGAGACGCCACCATCGGCACTACGATCTTGCCGTCGGTAAACGCCAGCAGGGAGGCTTCCTCGCCTTCCATGAACTCTTCCAGCACCACCCGGGCGCCGGCTTCGCCGAATTTATGATCCGCCATCATGTCATCAATGGCAGCCATCGCTTCTGCTTTGGTCATGGCCACCACCACGCCCTTGCCGGCCGCCAGTCCGTCCGCCTTCACAACGATAGGCGCGCCCTGTTCTTCCACAAAGGCTTTGGCAGAGTCAATGTCTGTACAAACCTTAAACGCCGCAGTGGGAATATGGTACTTCTGCATCAGATTTTTGGAAAACGCTTTGGAACCTTCCAGCTCCGCCGCGTTCTTGTTGGGCCCGAAAATCGGCAGTCCCCGGGAGCGGAACACATCGGCGATACCTGCCACCAGCGTAGCCTCCGGCCCCACCACCGTCAGATCGATGCTTTGCTCTTCCGCATAATCCGCAATCTCATTCAGGTCATTCAAATTTAAGGAAACACATTTGCATTTGGGAAGTTCCGCGATGCCGGGGTTGCCCGGTACCACGCGGATACTCTGCACCAGGGGGCTTTGGGCGATTTTCCATGCCAGGGCATGTTCCCGGCCGCCGCCGCCAATTAACAAAATATTCATGAATCACGCCTCACAGTTACTAATTTTGAGAGTGGATGTGCCGCAGTTACATTCCTGCAGCCGCGCCTTCCCGGCACTACCGTTCTGTCGCGCATTCCCCTCAATTTTTTTCTTATTTTTCCAGCTGTTTCTGCAGATAGCCGGTAATCATGGCATCATATTCGGAAGTATGTTTGAATGCTTCCATAGCCAGGGATTTTCTTGTTTTCAGGTCGATGTCACCGTCTTTCTTCAGCATATCCATCAGCTTGCCGTAGCGCTCCGGATTGGTGATGATCACCACGTCGCGGAAATTCTTGGCCGAGGCCCGCACCATGGCCGGCCCGCCGATATCAATATTCTCAATGGCCTCCGCTTCCGTTACGCCCGGCTTTTCAATGGTCTGCTTGAACGGATACAGGTTGACCACCACCAGATCGATGGGGGTAATGCCGTGCTCTTTCATCTGGGCCATGTGTTCCGGATTGCTGCGCACACCTAAAATCGCGCCGTGGATCTTCGGGTTCAGGGTCTTTACCCGGCCGTCCATGATTTCCGGGAACCCGGTCACGTCGCTGACATAGGTTACGGGGATGCCCGCGTCCTTAATGGCTTTCATGGTGCCGCCGGTAGAGATGATCTCCACCCCGTTCTCATGGAGGAACGCAGCCAGTTTGGTAATGTCCTTTTTGTCGGAAACGCTCAATAACGCTCTCTTGATTTTCATACGTACTCCTCTCTGCCTTCTACCTTACTTATCCTTTTACGTTCTCAAATTCTCTCAAAACTGAATTCAAAACGAATCTGTAAATTTACGTCGCAACAGCAACGCGAACTATCAAAACTAATTTTATCTTGCTACATAAACCTTCCGGCCCTTGATGGTCAGTTTGCCGTCTGCCCAAAGCTGGATCGCTTCCGGCAGGGCCTTATGTTCTTCTACTAATATACGGGCCGCCAGGGTCTCTTCCGTGTCATCGTCCAGCACCGGCACAACCTTTTGTAAAATGATGGGGCCCGTGTCCGTGCCTTCGTCTACAAAATGCACCGTGCAGCCTGCCACCTTAACACCGTAGTCCACCGCCTGGCCCTGGGCGTCCAGCCCCTTGAAGCTGGGCAGCAGCGCCGGATGGATATTGATGATCTTATGTTCCCAGCGGCTGATGAAATGCCCGGTGAGGATACGCATGAACCCGGCCAGCACCACCACTTCCGCGCCGGCTTCCCGCAGCGCCGCATCAATTTTGTCTTCAAACTCTGCTTTGTCCTTGCAGCCTTTCCGTTCCACTACCGCCGTGGGGATGCCGGCTTTGGCCGCCCGTTCCAGGGCAAAGGCTTCTTTGTGGTCGCTGACCACTACGGCAATCTCTACATTTAATTTGCCTTCCGCAATGTGGTCGATGATGGACTGGAGGTTGCTGCCCCGCCCGCTGACCACTACGCCGATTTTCTTACTCACCGAATACGCCGCCTTTCATCACCGTGGTCTTATGACCCGGAATTACCTTGCCCAGTTCGTAGAAGGTCTCTCCGTTTTCTTTCAGATGTTTCCGCACTGCGTCCGCTTCCGCCGGGTCAACCACCAGCACCATGCCTACGCCCATGTTGAACGTGCGGTACATTTCCTTATCCGGCACGTTGCCCCACTCCTGCAGTTTTTTGAATACAACGGGAACGTCCCAGGCGTCCGCACGGACTTCCGCATCGCAGTCCTCCGGCAGAATCCGGGGAATATTATCATAGAAACCGCCGCCGGTAATGTGCACCATGCCGTGGATATCAAACTTTTGAATCAGCGGCAGGCAGGTCTTCGGATACAGCCGGGTAGGCGTCAGCAGTTTTTCACCCAGGGTGCAGCCGAATTCCGGAATGGGGGTATCTACCGTAAACTTCATTACATCAAAACAAATCTTCCGTACCAGGGAAAACCCGTTGGAGTGCACGCCGGAAGAAGGCAGACCCAGTAAAATGTCTCCGGCCTTAACCTTTTCCCCGGTAATCATCTTGCTGCGTTCCGCCACGCCTACGCAGAAGCCGGCAATGTCATATTCATCTTTTGCGTAAAAGCCGTGCATCTCCGCGGTCTCGCCGCCGATCAGGGCACAGCCGCTTTCCCGGCAGGCGTTCGCCACGCCTTTGACGATGTCCGCCACCTTCTGGGAATCCACCTTGTCCACCGCGATGTAATCCAAAAAGAACAGCGGCTCCGCACCCTGCACCAGGATGTCGTTGACGCACATGGCTACCGCGTCCTGGCCGATGGTACTGTGATTATTGGTGAGAAACGCAAATTTTAATTTTGTGCCCACGCCGTCCGTACCGGACACCAAGATGGGTTCTTTGTACTTTTTCGTGTCCAACGCAAACAGACCGCCAAAGCCGCCCAGGTCGCCGATGACCTCCGGCCGGTAACTGGCCCGCACGCTGTCCTTCATCAGTTCTACCGCACGGTTGCCGGCGTCAATGTCAACACCAGCGTCCGCATAGGTCAGCTGCTTTTTTTCTTCGCTCATGAAAGCCTCCTGTCGTATTTTCCTGTAACAAACCCGATGGAATCGTTCCCTTTCTTTGTTATATCACATTGTGCCTGCAGACGAATGAATCAGCGTTTCCCTATCACGCCGCAGCACACGCTAGTCCTTATTCTCCGCGAACCGCCGCCAGCTTTGCCGCTTTGGCCGCCACTTCTTCCTGCATCTTCACCCGGTAGGCCGCCAGTTTTTCCACCAGCTCCGGATGGGCCACGGCCAGGATTTCCACAGCAAAGATGGCCGCGTTCTTCGCCCCGTCGATAGCCATGGTAGCTACCGGCACGCCGGAAGGCATCTGCACAAAACTCAGCAGCGCGTCCATGCCCTTCAGCGGACCGCCGCTAATGGGAATCCCGATGACCGGCAGCGTGGTATAGGCCGCAATGACGCCGCCCAGATGAGCCGCCAGCCCCGCCGCCGCAATGATCGCTTCCACACCTCTGTCCCGGGCGCCGGCCGCAAATTCATGCACCTGGTCCGGCGTGCGGTGGGCGGAAGCCACCACCACTTCCACTTCTACACCAAACTCTTTCAGCGTTTTCTCCGCCGGCTCCAGAATGGGCCAGTCGGAATTGCTTCCCATAATGATGGCAACTTTCATTGTGATTTCCCCTTTTCCTTTGACAAAGAATACCCTGGCTGCAGATTTGTCTTTCATACAAAATGCAACAAATATACAAACCGCTTCATTCAAACAGCTTCATTCGCATTGTTTCCGCTGTGTAATCTCATTTAAGGTATACGAAAGAAACCTTACTTCAGCGTAAAGTTATTCATAGTAATTTTACCAACATGGCGGAACAGTGTCAATCAAATTGCAATAATTGTTACAGTAATGTTACATTATAATTAGTTATTAAAAAAAACGCAGCCCCGTATCTTTCAGATTTTTCTTCAGCGCCTTCATGAACTTCGGGCCGGGGTCCACTTTCCCGTGAAAGTAGCCCTGAACTTGTTCTTTATACAGCCCGCTTTTCTTCGCCACCGTCTGCTGGTAATGTCCCCACACGTAACGAATCGTGGGATATTTTTCCTGCAGGTAACGGATGAGCAAGATGTTGGCCTGCAACTGCTCCGGGGTCAGGTCTTCTTTTTTGTCAACGCCGCCCACGTTCTCGATCCCGATAGCGCACCAGTTATAGCCGATAGCATGACGGTCCAGCATCGTCTCCGGGGTCAGGCGGAAAATGGTGCCGTCCCGGTCCACCAGAAACTGGGAGCAGACATTCAGTGTTCCGTCTTGTCTGGCTTCCTTATAAAAATACTCATACACCCCGTCCGCCTCCGGCATCTCCGTCCAATGCACGACGACTGCCCGGGGAACGATTTCCGTAAATTCCTCTCCGTAATGCTGAAATGCATACTCGCGTGTCAGCTGTTTGCGATATTCCGTGAGGCGTACGGGCCGGTCAATGATTACCGGAGCGGTGACGGTGCGCAGCAAAACAGATGCAGGTTGCCGGATACTCTTACCTTCAGCCGCAACATTTTTCTCACTTGTCACAAAAGCCGGAACACAAAAGAATAACGCTAACAGCAATGATATCATCCATTTCATCATGCCGCCTCCTGACAAAAACTCATTTTGGCATACGACTTTCAATAGCAGACTGAATCAGCTTGCCTACCCGCGTTATAATCTCCATCGTAACAGACTTACTGCCAACGCCGCCAATTGCGGACATCGTTTTGCCGGATTCAGTATATGTTTTTGTATAAATATATTTGTTGTTGTTTATGTCAATAATCCGGAAAGGCAATGTCGTGTTGGCGATTTTCCCGGCAGCCAGCCAGCTTGACTTATCTTTCACCTGTACAGGAGTTACGCCCAGATACAGGAAATAATCCACACCACTGCCTGCCAGTGCAGCAATGACATCAGACCGTTCTGCACCCGCAAGATCTTCAATACCGGCTTCTGCCAGCATCGCTTTGCATTTTCTTCCGTCAACAAGTTCATAAGTTCGCATCGGTAACGCTGCATCCAGATATTCAAACAGTTTTTTATCAATGGCTTTATCGTACTTCGTTTTGGCATTGTTCTCATAGACAATTGCCACCACCGGCCTGCGGAAGCCGGGCGACATCTTTGCCTGCTCAAGGAAAATTCTGTCTGCCTTTTTTTGTGCAGACGGCGTATTGCCCACTGCACGGATCCGTTCCACAATGTCCCGGTCGTTCCAGCCCGCAAATACGGTTGTGCTGAAAGCCAGCAACACAAACATCAGTAACAGTGTCAGTATCTTTTTCATTTGCTTCTCCCCCTTGTCCGGACGCCCTCCATATGTATCTGTAAATTTCATAAATTCCTTGATGCGGCTTCCTGAAAACGATAACAGGCCTTTACCCTTGCCGAAGTCAATATTCTTTTTGACATGGGCTGGCCATTTCCTGTAAAATGACTGTGACAGTTATATTATATCACGATATACCACGAGGTCCATCATGAGCATAAAAGAAAATCAGCTGGCCGAACTGGCCGCGCAATTAACCATGTGCACTTCCTGTCATTTACGCAGCGATTGCCAGGCCCCGGTAGGCTGGTACGGCTGCCCGGACAGCCCCATCGTGTTTATCGGCGAAGGCCCCGGCGGCGTGGAGGATGACTACGGCTGTCCCCTGATCGGCCCTTCCGGCCAGCTGCTGGACAAAGCGCTGTGGTCTGTGCAGATGACACGGGACCGGGTGCTGACCAGCAACATCGTAAAATGCCGCCCCAAAGGGAACCGGACGCCGGACCTGGCAGAAGCGGACTACTGCGCCAAAATCTGGCTGGAGCGGGAACTGGCTATATTGCAGCCCAAGGTCATCGTGGCGCTGGGCAGCGTGGCCATGCACTATTTAGGCGACCCGACCATGCGCATCACCCGCCAGCGGGGCAAATGGTTCAAAACACAGCAGGGCTACGACTGCATCGCCACCTTCCATCCCTCTTACATTTTGCGCCAGTACGGCCACGCCCAGGTGCAGGCCAAGTGGGATGTCTATCACGATTTGCAGTTGGCCAGGGCCAAAGCGGTGGAAGCCTGTCCGGACTACAATTTGTGCTCGGAGAAACCGGTAGACCTGTTTGCGGAATATAAAAAGCGACAGTAAAAAAACACCGTCATGTGGCGGTGCTTCCTTGTTGCGCAATGGAAAAGGGCTGAACAAAATGCAGTGAAAAACTCCATTTTGTTACAGCCCCTTTTTTGGCCGCCTCTTCACACTTCCTGGGCGGGAATCCGTTTGATGTTTTTATTCTGTTTCGTTCCTTTGCCGTCAGGCTGGTCCTGTTTCTCTTTCGGCACAATTTTGATCTTTGTATCCCCGTCATGGAAGAAGTCATTCAGCAAGGCGTTGATCGCTTCCAGGAACATGTACACCAAAAACATCACCGCAATCTTTTCCAGCAGGTTGTCGAAGAAGGAAGAATCATCCCGGGATTTTGCGTTGCCGGAACGCCCGGGCGTCTCCCCTTTCTTCTTTTCCACTTCCGGGATCACGGTATTATTGGGCGCGGCTTCCGCCAGCTCCCATACCGCGGCAGTCCGGGGTACGGCAGAGGCGTAAGCAGATGCAGACATTGTCACGGTAGAAGCAAAAAACACAGACAGAGATAACAGGACAGGCAAAAACATCTGTTTTTTCAGTTTCATGTCAGTTCCCTCCGTATAAAAGCCGTTTCCATCAAGTATTCGACATATCACCAATACAACGTTAGAATTTAAGGAGACGCTGGTTAAGGAAACACTGATTAAATCCGTTTTGCAAAATAAACGGTAAGTAAAACTTCATTTTCTTTTCCTTATCCTATCTTATGCCTGTTGTGTGTTTTTTTCAAGGCATTTTTTTCCGCTATGTGAGATAGTGTGATATAATACTGATTAAGTTACAATGGACACAAATAAACAGAACAGGCAGGTTAAAGCAATGGCAATAAAAAAAGACGCAGCCAAACACTCTCACCGGAAAACGGAAAGCGCCGCCCCGATTTTGAATTACGATCCCGTCATCGTAAAAAAAGTACAGGAGCAGATGCTGGAAGAAAAACAGCTCAGCGCCGTTTCCGAATTTTTCAAAGTGCTGGGTGATGAGACCCGCATGAAGATCATCAACGCACTTTCCCATGGCGAACTCTGTGTCAGCGATATAGCCGCCGCGTTGGGAATGACCCAGTCCGCGGTCAGTCATCAGCTGAAACTGCTGCGGATGGCCAACCAGGTGAAGGCCCGCAGGGAAGGAAAAAGCATCTACTATTCCCTGGACGATCAGCACGTCATCGACATTCTGGAAGAAGCCCTCATCCATATCCGCCACAAAATCAGCGAAGCCGATTAAAGGAGGAACATCATGAAAGCAGATTGCGCGAACTGCCCCACCCACGCCTGTTACACCAAAGGCGTCAACTGCACGGGCGTAGCAGAAGAAGAAGTGAAGCAGGCCTACACGGAAGAGGAACTGAAAATCATGCAGGCCGCCGCGTATGTGGAAGGTACTTTTTACAGCAACATCACCCGCCTGCAGGAAATTGGCGAATTTGCCAGGACCATGGGCTATAAGAAACTGGGCATGGCCTTCTGCATCGGACTGAACGCCGAAGCCCGGTACATCGCCCGCTATTATAAACAGCAGGGATTTGAATTTTACAGTGTCTGCTGCAAAAACTGCAGCTTCGCCAAAAAGGAGTTTGGCCTGAAGCAGGTGAAACCGGAACTGGACCACGAAGCCATGTGCAACCCCAAATTCCAGGCACGCTTCTTAAAAGAAAAGGGCGTAGAACTGTTTATCATCTGCGGTCTCTGCGTGGGACACGACGCCATCTTTACCGCCAACTGCGACGGCCCGGTCACCTCGCTGGTCGTGAAAGACCGTCTGCTGGCCCATAACCCGTTGGGCGCCATCTATTCCCGGTACTGGAAACGCAAGCTGGGGATTATGGATGAAGATGAAGTATAAAATATAAGTTAAGTTTGGCAACGACATGATAATTCCACTAAAATTTCACTATTTTTACACTACGTTTCCTTATTTCCGGTCCGGTCACTTCAGTGACCGGACTTTTTTTGTAACTCCAGCAGTGACGCAGTTTCCCAGCCTGCTTTCTGTTATATATATAGACAGTTTATTTGTCTGTCTCCAGGTGGCACTTCTTTCGTTCATTTAATTGCTTTGTTCGGGAAAGCTGCCACTGCGCCGAGGCGAAAATTAGCGTTTTATAGCAAAAAACGCGGCCTCCCATTTCAGGCCAAACCGGCGGAGAAACCCAAAGCCTCCACACTTTTGCAGTTTGACAGTTGTATCTTACGGCTTCGCCTGTACAGACATATAAACTGTCTATCCTTTATACATTAAGAGGCAGCGGAATCAAACCACAGTATCCATGCAGGTTTGCGTTTCAAGGTTGGTCGTTTTTACGACCAACCCAGGGTAAAAGGCCTGAATAACATAAACGAGACACCATGCAGCCACAAGAACAGAATTCACAATATTCTGTTTCCTGTCGGCTGTTTTTCTACGCCGAAACACAATATCTTGTGTTTTTCTATTGACAGACCCACTAATTGTGTTATAATGGGTAGTACCAAGCGGGATAAAATCCCCATTGATGTTTGGAAACAAAGGAACGGTGCGGGAAACAGGAAACCGTTCTTTTGAAAACATCACAAAATCCGGTAAAAGAAGGTCGTTTTCATGAGCACAGTACGCATTTCAGGCAGCAAGAAGCATTCTTCCGTAAACGGTCCCGGAGTGCGTTACGTGTTGTTCTTCCAGGGCTGCCCCCACCACTGTCCGGGCTGCCAGAATCCGGAGACGCACGACCCCGTGGGCGGAACTGAGCAGAACGTGGCGGACGTAATTCAGGAAATTTTGCAGACCAAATACCTGGACGGCCTTACCTTTTCCGGCGGCGACCCGCTGCTGCAGCCTGAAGCCGTAATCGAAATCGCGAAGGCTGCTAAAAACGCGGGACTGAACATCTGGCTCTACACCGGCTGGACCTTTGAACAGATCCAAAAAGGCGCGGCGGGAGAAAAAGCCAAAGAAGCGCTGACACAGTTAGACGTTTTAGTTGACGGCCCCTTTGTGGAAAAGCTGAAAACCGGAAACGCCATATGGCGCGGCAGCGACAACCAGCGCCTCATCGACGTGCAGCGCTCCATAGCAGAGGGCAGTGTAATCGAATTACCGGAATCCAAAGTAAAGAAGTAATTGTTTTTTTCGGAGCTATAAAGAAAAGGCAAGAGCAAAACATCGGGAGCGAATGCGTGATGACATGAGACGAAATGAGCCGTCCGTGGTGAGGCTGTTTGAGGAGCGAAGCTCCGAGTTCCGAAGCCACAGGCGAACGAGTCCATGGAATAGCAATCGCGTACGGTTTTGCGATATCTTTTCTTTACAGCACAGACAACAAATGAAATTTATGAAAGAGAGAGGCAACACACATCATGACGTATTTTAAGAATGTAGTAAAACGTAACGGCATCACCGTACCCTTTGACGAGAAGAAAATTGAAAACGCGATCGCCAAAGCATTCATCGCCACCGGTGAAGTTGAAGCAAGAAACGTTTCCACCATCGCCGGCGCCATCACCCTGATGGTCATCACCAACCTGCGGGAAAACTCCCAGGAAATTCCTACCGTAGAGGATATCCAGGATCGCGTGGAATCCATGCTGATGAAATGCGATTACGTGAAGACCGCGAAAGCCTACATCTTATACCGTAAACAGCACCAGCAGGCACGTCACACCAAGAACACCCTGCTTGACTATAAAAAACTGGTAGACGGTTATATTGGAAAAGACAAAGACTGGCGCGTGAAGGAAAACTCCACCGTCACCCTGAGCGTGGGTGCGCTGATCCTCTCCAACTCCGGCGCCATCACTGCCAACTACTGGCTCAGCGAAATTTATGACGAAGACATTGCGGAAGCACACCGCAAGTGCTTCATCCATCTCCATGACCTGAGCATGCTCACCGGCTACTGCGCGGGCTGGAGCTTAAAGCAGCTGATCCAGGAAGGACTGGGCGGCGTTCCCGACCGTATCTCTTCGGCGCCGGCCAAACATTTAAGCACCCTCTGCAACCAGATGGTCAACTTCCTGGGCATTATGCAGAACGAATGGGCCGGGGCTCAGGCGTTCTCTTCCTTTGATACCTACCTGGCTCCTTTTGTAAAAGTGGATAACCTGGATTACAAAGAAGTGAAGCAGTGCATCCAGTCCTTCATCTACGGTGTAAACACTCCGTCCCGCTGGGGCACACAGGCTCCCTTCACCAACATCACCCTGGACTGGACCGTGCCCGATGACATGAAGGACATGCCGGCCATCGTGGGCGGCAAGAACATGGACTTCACCTACAATGACTGCAAGAAAGAAATGGAAATGGTGAACAAGGCATTCATCGAGACCATGATCGAAGGCGACGCCAACGGCCGCGGCTTCCAGTACCCGATTCCCACCTATTCCATTACCAAAGAGTTTGACTGGAGCGCCACGGAAAATAACCGTCTCCTGTTTGAAATGACAGCCAAATACGGCACGCCCTACTTCTCCAATTACATCAATTCCGACATGAAACCCTCCGACGTGCGCAGCATGTGCTGCCGTCTGCGTCTGGACCTGCGGGAACTGCGCAAGAAATCCGGCGGTTTCTTCGGCTCCGGCGAAAGCACCGGATCCATCGGCGTGGTAACCCTGAACCTGCCCCGTATCGCCTACCTGAGCCAAACGAAGGAAGAGTTCTATGCCACCCTGGACAAATATATGGACATCGCGGCCCGTTCCCTGTCGGTAAAACGTAAAGTCATCAGCCGCCTCATGGACGAGGGCCTGTATCCTTACACCCGCCGTTACCTGGGCACCTTTAAGAACCATTTCTCTACCATCGGCATGGTGGGCATGAACGAAGCCATCCTGAATGCCGCCTGGCTGAAAGACGAAAACATGACCACGGAAAAAGGCCGGGCCTTTGCCATCGAAGTACTGAACCACATGCGCACCCGCCTGTCCGATTATCAGGAACAGTACGGCGACCTGTACAACCTGGAAGCCACACCGGCGGAATCCACCTCCTACCGTTTCGCGAAACACGACACGGAAGAGTTCCCCGGCATCCTGACCGCGGCCAAAGAAGGCAATGCTCCCTACTACACCAACAGCAGCCATCTGCCGGTTGGTTACACGGACGACATCTTTGACGCGCTGGAACTGGAAGACGAACTGCAGACCCTGTACACCAGCGGCACCGTGTTCCACGGTTTCCTGGGCGAACGTCTGCCGGACTGGCAGTCTGCTGCAACCCTGGTACGCAAAATCGCACAAAACTTCAAGCTGCCCTACTACACCCTGTCCCCCACGTACTCCGTCTGTGCGGAACACGGTTACATCCGGGGCGAACACTTCACCTGCCCGAAATGCGGACGCAACGCGGAAGTGTACTCCCGCATCACCGGGTACTACCGTCCGGTTCGAAACTGGAACGACGGCAAGGTCAGCGAATTCCAGAACCGCAAGACCTACAATACCGAGCAGGTTCGCATTGACAGAGAGAACAAACTGGAATCTGACGCGGAAGTTTCCGCAAAGGTAGCTTACACGGAGCAGACGGCAGCTGACGCAGCGAAAAAAGCAGCCCTCTTCCCCAAGACCGCGGAAATCCCTGACAAGCAGATGATGGACGCCGCCAAAAACCTGGCCGCCAAAATCATGAGCAGCAGCAAAACCGCTTCCGGCATTCCCGCTAACGGAAAGCGCTACCTGATTTCCACTCACACCTGCCCCAATTGCAACATGGTGAAGAAGATGCTGCAGGAAGCCCATGTGGAATACACTCCGCTCTTCGCCGAAGAAGCCGAAGGAGCGGAAATGGCCAAGAAGTTTAATATCTGCGCCGTGCCCACATTAATTGATGAGACCGGCAACGAAACCAAACTTCTTTACAATGTAAACGAGATTAAAACCTACATTGACAGACTGCATTAAAAAATAAAACAACTGAGCTGTACAACTGGCATCACTGCCTGTTGTACAGCTCTTTAATTTATATTCAACAAAGCTGCAAAGGCTAAGGCATAAGCAAAACATCGGGGACGGTTGCGTAATTCCATGAGATGAAATTCGTCGTCGTGGCGAGACTGTTTGAGAGGCGAAGCCTCGAGTTTCGAAGCCACAGACGAATGAATCCATGGATTAGCAACCGTCCCCGGTTTTGCGCTGCCGTATCCTTGCAGCTTTTGATCACACTTGACGCATAAAACAATATCACTTTATCGCGCAGGATAAATTTTCCTGTACAAGGCGGAGGAGGAAGACGTAGTGAGACTATGTCGACTGACGACAACGCGGTACAGGGAAATTTAGACAAGCGAGAATTATCCTTTAAAGAACGTGCCGAATATCCCGCGTATCAGCGAAGCACCCAGATTGCCGCCCACCGACTTGCCTATGTTGCCGGCCACGGATCCGCCCAGGGTTTTCCCAACCTGACGGCCTACCGTACCCAATACGCTGCCGCCAACATTCTTAATCAAACGGTTTTTCTCCGCTTCTGCTTTTTGCGCTTCCCGGGCCGCTTCTTTTTCCGCTTTTTCCTTTGCCAGCGCCGCTTCCTTGGCTTCCTTTTCCGCAATTTTAGCCTGCTCGGCTGCCGCTTTGGCTTCTTCTGCTTCTTTCGCTTCCACCTGCTGCTGCCGCATCAGGAACTCATAGGCGGAATCACGGTCAAAATAATTGGAATACTTGGTATACAGCAGGCTGGCTTTTATAGCCTGGTCACGCTGCGCATCGGTAGCAGAACCCATGCTGCACTGAGGCGGCAGGATGGAAACCTTCTGCACCATGCCGGGGATACCGCCTTCTTCCAGGAAAGAAACCACAGCCTTGCCGGTACCCAGTTCCATAATCGTAGACGCCGTATCGAATTCCGGATTGGGACGGTAGGATGCCGCCGCCGCTTTCACAGCCTTTTGATCAGCGGGGGTATACGCCCGCAGCGCATGCTGTACCTTGTTGCCCAACTGTGCCAGTACGCCGTCCGGAATATCTTTCGGGCTCTGGGTGCAGAAGTAGATGCCCACGCCTTTGGAGCGGATCAGTTTCACCACCTGCTCAATCTTATCCAGCAGTGCTTTGGACGCGCCGGTGAACAGCAGATGCGCTTCGTCAAAGAAGAAGACCATCTTGGGTTTCGGCAGATCGCCCACTTCCGGCAGGGTTTCAAACAGCTCGGACATCATCCACAGCAGGAAAGTGGAATATAATTTCCCGTTGTTGATCAGGCTTCCGCTGTCCAGAATATTGATCATGCCTTTGCCGCAGTCCTGGGTCAGCCAGTCGGAGATGGAAAGAGCCGGTTCACCAAAGAACACGTCGCCCCCCTGGGTCTCCAACGCCACAATGGCACGGATAATCGCGGTGATGGAGGCGGGGCTCATCTTGCCGTACTCCCCTTCGAACTGCGCCCGGTGCTCATTGATATAATTCAGCATGGCTTTCAGATCTTTGGTATCGATCAGCAGCAGCTGGTTGTCATCGGCAATTTTAAAGACAATATTTAAAATCGAAGTCTGCAGGTCATTCAGTTCCAGAATCCGGCCCAGCAGCAGGGGACCGATTTCCGAAACGGTGGTACGCAGGGGAATGCCCTTCTGTCCGAAAATATCCCACAAGGTTACCGGACAGCCTTTGTATTCAAAGCCCGCTTCCGCCAGACCAAACTTCTGGATCCGCTTCTGCATGTCTTCCGTATTCACACCGGGGCACATCATGCCAGCCACATCGCCTTTCACATCGGCCATGAATACCGGAACACCCATGTCGCTGAAGCTTTCCGCCATCACCTTCAGGGTAATGGTTTTGCCGGTACCGGTAGCACCGGCTATCAAACCGTGGCGGTTTGCCATCTTCGGCAGAATAAAAATGTTCTCGCCTTTATCGTTATTTGCCACCCAGATTTTTCCGTCTTTTAACATGCTGCTTCCTCCTTCACGTTTTAGGAAACGCTGATTAATTCGTCTCCTTAGGGATTGTCGCTTCATACCCTGGGCATTTTTTCTGTCCATGGGCATTATCCAATGGATTGCTGTAACCATTTCAGCTATTGTCAATATTCTATCATGAATCAAACTAACTTTCCACAGTAAAGTGTGAATTAAAATAAAAAACTGCGCCGTAGCTGACGCAGTTTTTAACGTATTGAACTGTTATTCACTAATGTTTCTTCTCCGCATTGCCATGAGGCCCATGCACAGAATCACAACGCCAAAAATGAGCGATACCAGGGCGCTCTTGGCAAAACCGGCCACCAGGAATGTGAAGAAAGAAACCACCGCAACCGTCAAGGCATAGGGAATCTGGGTGGTAACATGATTCAGATGGATACACTGGGCGCCGGCCGACGACATAATCGTGGTATCCGAAATCGGGGAGCAATGGTCGCCGCAAACCGCACCGGCCATGCAGGCGGAGATGGATATGATCATCAGCTGATGGTCAACTCCCTGGAAGCAGGAAACCACGATGGGGATCAGGATACCGAAGGTACCCCAGGACGTGCCGGAGGCAAAAGCCAGGAATACCGCAATCAGGAAGATGATGGCCGGCAGGAAGTTCATCAGGTTGCCGGCAGAGCTTTCCACCAGGGCCGCCACATATTTGGCAGCGCCCAGGCTGTCGGTCATTGCCTTTAAAGCCCAGGCAAAGGACAGGATCAGCATGGCCGGAACCATCTGTTTGAAACCTTCCGGCAGGCAGTCCATACAATCCGCAAAAGGCAGGGACTGACGCAACAGATAAAAAGCAACGGTAATGAGTAACGCGACTGAAGAACCTAATACCAGACCGACGGACGCGTCGCTGTTGGCGAAGGCATCCACAAAGCCTTTGTCTTCAAAGAAGCCGCCAGTGTAAATCATGCCGATAACACAGCAGATGATCAACATCACGATGGGAAGCACAAGATCGATCACACTGCCGATCTTTTCACCTTTTTTCATGGTTTCGGCCGCTTCTTCCGTAATACCGGTTGTAAACAGATCGCCTTTCAGCGCATTATCTTCATGGACCTTCATGGGGCCGTAATCAATCCCCAGAAAGATGATCAACAGCATCATAATCAGGGTCAGCAACGCATAGAAGTTATACGGGATGGACTGTATAAAAATGCTGATACCGTTTTCCCCTTTTACAAAGCCGGACACCGCCGCGGCCCAGGAAGAAATCGGCGCAATGATGCAGACCGGCGCCGCCGTGGAATCGATCAGGTAGGCCAGCTTGGCGCGGCTGATGTTATATTTGTCGGTTACCGGACGCATAACAGAACCCACGGTCAGGCAGTTGAAATAGTCATCGATGAAAATCAGGCAGCCCAGCAGCATGGTTGCCAGCTGCGCGCCGGCACGGCTTTTGATATGCGTAGACGCCCACTGGCCGAACGCGGCGGAACCGCCGGCTCGGTTCATCAGCTGCACCATCATGCCTAAAATAATCAGGAAAATCAAAATGCCTACGTTCCATTTGTCAGATAAAACTTTCAGCATGCCTTCCTGAAACACCTGATTCAGTGTGCCCACCAGGTCAAATCCCGCATTCAGGAACGCACCGGTCAACACTCCCAGAAACAGGGAACTGTACACTTCTTTAGTAATCAACGCCAGCGCAATAGCAATAACAGGCGGCGTCAGTGCCCAGGCGGTCTCTTTCACCGGCATGTGGTTATGCACCACGGCATATGCCAGCCCCGCCAGCACCAGTACCACCGCTACCAGCGACAGGTACGTTAACGTCTTAGGTTCACCTTTTTTCACAATCTTCATCCCCCAAACTAAAAATTTACTCTAAATCATAGGTATAGTATTACTTTATCGTAAAATATGGAATCTGTCCAGCAAAAAACAGCAAAAGCAACTTATGTATACAAATATATTAAAAAATCTGTTAACTTTGAAAAGATTTTTCGAATCTTTTTAAAAAAATGGAACGAAACCTGCTTTTTGTGTATAATAGTTAAAGATGAAAGTTCCCATAGGACTCAAGAATAAAGGAAAGAAGGACAACACATGCGTTACAGAAAATTAACCGCTGCAATCCTACTGGCCTGTTCGGCGGGCATGTTTCCCGCATATGCGGAAGAAATAAAAGAAGTGCCGGCTTCCGACACGCACGCAGCAGCATCTGTTATCGACAAACACGTTGTAACATCTGCTGCTGATACACATGCCACTGTACCGGCTTCCGATACCCACGTTGCAACACCGACGCCACAGAACAACGTCGACGCACACAGCGCCGTGCATCAGACCAATTTATGGCAGACGCCGGCTTTCACTACCATTATCACAGCAGAAGAAATGGAAGACAATCACTACGAAACCGTGGCTGAGGCCCTGATGTACGCTCCCGGTGTAACCGTCACCCCCGGCTCGGTCAACACGGCGCACCAGGTGGTCCGTATCGACGGCGATGACCGTGTCGCTGTGTTCATTGATGGCCGCAGACAAAATCTGGAAAGCGGTTTTTCCGACGGACGTGCAACCTACGATCTGGATATGACACCTCCGGTCACGGCCATTGAGCGCATCGAAATTCTGCATGGCGCCGTGGGCGACAGCTTTTTGAGTAATGATACGCCCGGCGGTATTATCAACATCATCACGAAAAAAGGCAAAGAACATGTCTTTAAATTTGAAGCGGCCCGGGGACCCTACGATGCCTGGCGCTGGGAAACGCAGCTGGCAGGCAGCGGAAAAGGCTGGAGCTGGACCGCTACAGGCGGACGCAGCAATCTGGAAGAACTTCATTATAAAAGTTCGGAAGGCAACAAAGAGACCATGCCCAACTCCGCCGTGAATCGCCGCGAGATGTATTTCCGGATTGACCGGCAGCTGAAAAAGAATCGTTCCCTTACCTTTACCTACGGTCATTTCAGCAACGACAGGGGGCTGTGGTATTCACGCCTGAACCCCACGGACTACAATTATTCAAAAATGGCCAACCATTTTGCGCTGACTTATAACTATAAAGAAAATACTGCCGCACCCGGTTATATTTCTCTGTACCATTATTATAATCAGGGCGATACTTTCCGCCCCTTTGGAACCAAACACCAGAAAGATCTTCCTTCCTACGGACGCTGGAAGACAAATACCAACGGCATTGACTGGCGGGACGGATGGAGCATCAGCAAAGATCACACCATCTCCGCCGGCTTGTCCTGGCGTCATACCAGCGTCGACAACGAAAGCAACTATAATGTGGCCGGAGATCCCGCCCCGGGTGCCGCCGTTCCGGGTTTCCCGGGTGTTGACAATCCAAACCGGAGTTTTGGCAAAAACTATGAAAAGAGCATGAGCAACGTAAATGCTTTCGTAAAAACCGTCCGCCGTTTTAACAAACTGATCCTGACAGGTACCAGCGGTATCAATCATAACAGCAAATTCAGCAACCATTATATCTCATCCAGCGGCGCGGAATACCGTCCTGATAAAAAGACAACGTTCTACGGATCTCTGCAGCACATTTACGCCGTACCGACGTTGGACGAATTATATTATAACAACCAGCGGATCCAGGGAAATCCCAACCTGGAACCGGAAAAAGGTTGGAAAGTCAATGGCGGAATCCGCCACCAGTTCAATGATAAAGTTTTTGCGGATGTGGGAGGCTTTTTAAGCTACACAAAGAATCCTATTCTCTGGCATTACAATACGGCAACCAACCGGTGGCGTCCGGACAATTATGAAGGACAGCACCAGCAGGGACTGCACCTGACCGTCACCGATGTCTTCAGTCCCAAATATAACGCCACCCTCTCCTACACTTATACCAATTCCAAAACTGACTGGGGCGATAAAGACCCTTCCTATACAAGTCTGGTAGCCCGTCATCAGGTGCAAGCAGCCCTGCGTTACAAAGATAAACACTGGTCCAACAACATCCTGCTTACCTCCGGTTTCGGGCGCAACAGCGATTGGTACTCCGGCAACTACTTTGTCGTAGACCTGAACCTGAGTTACAAATTCAGCAAGCACTGGAGCAGTTACCTGAAAGTGCACAATCTGTTCAACAACTCCTATGAAATGCTGGGCTCCCGCACTATCGGCGACTGCCCTGCCTATGGACGGACAGCGCTGTTCGGAGTTGTGTATTCGTATTAAGACGTAATATTTATATGAATATGATGTGTTTAAAAAAAGAATAAGCGTGCAGGGAATGAGCAAAACATCGGGCGCGTTTATGTAATTCCATGAGAAGAAATGCGCCGTGGTGGCGAGACTGTCTGAGGGGCGAAGCCCCGAGTTTCGAAGCCACAGGCGCATGAGTCCATGGAATAACAAACGTGACCGGTTTTGAGAATCCCTGCACGCTATTATTTTTTGCAAACTATATATTATTCATGCTCTTCAGTCTTTTCCGTTCCAGCAATATGTGCAAAGCTTATCCGGATCAATCCCTACTGCCTTGATCATGTCGTCCAGACGGTTAAAGGCCAGACTGGTGAAGCCCATCTTCTTGCAGATTCCCTGTACCATCGCATGGTACCGATCCGAATCCGGATTGCAATAGTCTTCCAAAATCTCCCGGGCAACAGTTTCCCCTTCTTCTTTGGCGATGATCTGACGGGCGATCAGTTCCATTTCCGAATTGGAACGGGAGAAGTTCAGGAACTTGCAGCCAAAGGTAATCGGCGGGCAGGCCGGACGGGCATGCACTTCTTTCGCTCCGCTTTTAAACAGGAACTCTGTAGTTTCCCGCAACTGCGTTCCCCTTACAATGGAATCGTCGATCAGGATGATACGTTTGCCTTCAATCAGTTCGTGCACCGGAATCAGTTTCATCTTGGCAATCAGGTTCCGTTTGCTCTGAATGGTTGGCATAAAAGACCGGGGCCAGGTCGGCGTGTATTTGATCAGCGGACGCGAGAAAGGAATTCGGCTTTCATTGGCATAGCCCACCGCATGGGCGATACCGGAATCCGGAACACCGGCTACATTATCCACTGCGTCTTCCCTAATGTGATCCCGCCGGGCCATATATTTGCCACAGTTGTACCGCATCTGTTCCACGGATACACCTTCATAGAAAGAAGACGGATATCCGTAATACACCCACATAAACGTGCAGACCCTCATTTTGGATCCGGGTTTTGCCAGCACCTGCACACCTTCCGGCGTCATGATGTCGATTTCTCCGGGACCTAACTCTTTGTAATCCTCATAACCCAGATTCAAATAGGCCGTTGATTCAAACGTGGCGCAGAAGCCTTCTGCTTTTTTACCTAAAATCATAGGCGTACGGCCCACCTTGTCCCGGGCCACATAAATGCCCTGAGGCGTCATGATCATCAGGGAGAGGGAACCTTCTACGCATTGCTGTGCATATTGGATACCCTCAATCAGATTATCCTTCTGGTTGATCAGCGTGGCAACCAGTTCCGTTGCATTAATGCTACCGCCGCTCATCTCCAGGAAATGGGTGCCGGTTTTTTTCATAATGCCTGCCACCAGCTCATCCATGTTATTGATCTTGCTGACAGTGGTGATAGCGTATGTTCCGTGATGGGACCGTACAATCAGAGGCTGGGCTTCAAAATCAGAAATGCAGCCGATGCCCAGGTTGCCCTGCATGTGATGGACAT
Organism: uncultured Succiniclasticum sp.; assembly: GCF_902793885.1. Classification (NCBI taxonomy): domain Bacteria; kingdom Bacillati; phylum Bacillota; class Negativicutes; order Acidaminococcales; family Acidaminococcaceae; genus Succiniclasticum; species uncultured Succiniclasticum sp. Next base: position 15,780 of record NZ_CADBFF010000022.1, on the reverse strand, counting down.
CATCGTCAAACTTGGTACGGAACGGAGAGTTTTCAATGTTGTGAATGGAACGGTTGAAGCCGTCTTTTCCATACACCGCCAGGCCGGCCCGGCGGGTTCCCAAATGGGAATGGTAATCCGTGCCGAAAAACAGATCAAATACGCAATCTTCTTTTGATACTACGCCAAAGTATCCACTCATTTGTCAAATCCCCTCAACTTTTCTTACGTGAAAAACAGGAAAGCATTCTGAACTCACTAATTCATCAGCGTCTCCTTAAATAATGAATAACGCAAACTGCTTTCTTATTTTATCGCACAATAGGAAAGACTGCAAGAAAAAAATCGCCGTTCCCATACAACCTCTATCGTTCATGTTACCTCCGGCATTTGGGGCAGAAAAGCTGACTTCATACGCTCCAGCCCGGTTCGTACCGTTCCTTTTATTCTTTGTTTTCGCATTGTCCCGCCCTGCTTTGGGGAATCAGCCGGTAAACAATGGAGTGCCCCGCAATCAGCTGGGCATGATGGGCAAAAAACAGTGTGCCGTCTGTGGGCGCACAGATTTTTTCCCGCACCTCCGTTGTATAAGGATCTATAATCTCCGCCAAGAGGTTACCGGCTCTTACAAAATCCGCCGGATGGTGATACCGTATCAGGATCCCTCCTTTTTTATTGTGAATGTTGATCAGCTCTTCTTCTTTTACAAATTTCGTTTTGGAGCCTTCCGGAATCTCCCAGCCCAGCATGCCTTTCTCTGCCAAAAAGCGCAGCACGCTCTCCGGTACTTTGCTGCGCAGCATCCCCCGCTTTGCCAGAAAACGCAGAATGCTTTCCGCCGCCAGTTCCGCACTGGATTCATCAATAAAATCCGTAGTGCGGGAATACACGGAAAACGTACAGGTATCCCACACCTGCCAGTTAAAATTCAGGGTAGTAGTATCGTAGGGATGAGGCTTGCGTATCATCAGGTACGGCAATCCGAAATCCAGCCCCTCTTCATTGGACTGGTAACCCGTGTCCATAACCCGCACATGGGGAACAAAGTCCCCCGGCAGATAAAAGCTGGCCAGATGGACACCCCACTTATATCCCTGCAGTGCCGTAAAGATTCTATCTGCCAGACGCTGGGTGGTTTCCCCCGCTCCATAACCGGGGAACATGCGGTTGATATCCGTATTGTCCAAGGGCCAGAAACGCTTACTCACGTTCATGGAAAACTGCCCGGCACAGGGAACCACCAGTACGCCGCAGTCCGGTGAAAAAGCACCTTCTTTCTCCAGTTCCGAAAACTTACGGACCAGACGCGCCGCCACGTACATCTGCTGCACTTCGTCCCCCCGGATTGCGCCCATCACAGCCAGCGTTTTTTTCCGTGAACCAAAGCGGTACCCGTACACCGGAATGGGCTGGCGGTAGGGAAGCGCATCTATCGTAAATAACTTTACCCTTCTCATGGTTCAACGCCTCCCAGTATCCGCGCAATCAGCGAACCTTCGTTGACCACCGGGTACTCACGCAGCGTGAAGACCATACCGTCCACCGGGCTGCACAGTTCTTCTTTCGTGACACCGTTCAGGGAATCGGCGATAAAACCTACCGGCTGCCCTTTATTCACAAAATCCCCATGCATGACCTGCGGCATAAAGAAACCTGATGCATCCGCATTGATAAAGGCCACGCTGCCATCCGTGCTTACTACTGGCTGTTTTACTTCCGGCGCCGGTTCCGCCAGCATCCCCAAATGGGACATGACGGACAAAATGCCCGTAATCAGCTGATCGCCATAGCTTTGGGTGATGCGCATGCCTACGCCCATCTCCACTACCAGCGTTTTCGTGTTCAGCATATTCAGACTGTAGGCCAGTGTGCTCTCCAAAACCGTGGCGGCGCTGTGGATCCAGATGAAATCCATGTTCAGCAGTTTAGCCAGAGGCGTCAGCATCGTTGCCGTTTTTTCATTGATACGCACCTGGGGAATCTCCCGGAGAAAAATATTGCTGGCATGAATGTCGATGCACAGGTCCGCCCCTTTGATATCCCGGATGATGCCATTGGCAATGTATTCATACATAGTTTCATTACGGCTGCCCGGAAAGATCCGGTTCATATCCAGATCAAAACCCGGCAGTCCCCGGTAAATGGTACTGATGCCCAATGGATTCAGCGCAGGATAAATATCCACTGTGCCTTGCAGCCTGTCTTTCTTTTCTTCCAGCACCCGGGCCAGCTGCCAGGCCACATACTGCCCTTCCAGTTCATCACCGTGAGTACCGGTGACGATGGCAAGCCTGTGGCTTTTAGGGTCAGCGCCCGCAATACGGTTTTTTTGAATGACAAGTTCCTCTCCCACAGGAAGAGGCGCTTTCACTACAGTCTCGATCATGGGGTCTCCTTAATCCGTTACTTTTGTAAATACTTTTTGCGTCTGCTCCGCCCAGCCGGAGAACACGCCCCGCTCCAATGGGCAGTCGCTGTAATCGCGACCGACACACAGCTTCAGATATTTCTCATCTGCCAGACAGTTGTGGGTGGGATCGATACCGTACCACAGTCCGTCCATCCATATTTCCGCCCAGGCATGACTGGCTCCTTCTCCTACAAACAGACCGCTGACATACCGCGCCGGCATGCCTGCCATACGACACAGGGTAATCAGCACATGAGCATAATCCTGGCATACGCCTTTCCCTGCGACAAAGGCTTCACCCGCCGTTGTCATCACATTGGTTTCACCGGGAGCATACGTAAAATGTTCATACACCTTTGCACAGAGAATTTTAGCTTTATCCAGCGCACTCAAGCTGCCGAAACATGCCGACGTTCCCTGCAACTGCGCACCGCCCTCCTGTGACTGGGTCTGCACCGTACCGGTTGCCGCATCTTTCGTAACACTTTCATAAAACGCTTCCAGTTCCGTCGTAACCTGAGTCAGGGTTGAAACGTAACGGTAAAACGGAGCCGCCTCTTCCGGCACACGCAGGGAATCGTCACGGTACGCCATGCCCTGCAGGGTGTAGCGGAAAGAATCATGAGCCTCCACAACCCTTCCTGCACGTACCACGTTGCCGAACGAGTCCCGACCCAAAGAAGCCGCACCGTCCGGATACACTGTCAGTGTATAAGAAAGGATGCTTTGTTCCGGTTTATCGGCAGGAATGCAGCGCAACAGGAAATTGTGTTCCGTCACGGAACCGGAAAAATTCAAAACCGTATCAAAATAAAAGGATAATTCTCGACGCATGGGACACCTTCTTTACACTACAAACAGACTCTCCGCTGCTTCCAGCAGCTTCTTGCGTTCTTCCGGAGTCTCCGGGTTTTTGGCAGACAACAATACCTGCAGCGAAGCATGGGACGGTTGCAGCGACGTGCGGTTCATCCGCTTCATCAGCTTGCCGATTTCCGACTTCACCGAATCCAGATGCCAACCCAGACGCAGATATAAACTCAGCCGCTCCACACCCGCAGCACACTTGATAATGTTCCGTACATTTTCATCATCAATCATGTCATCGTAACTGCCGCGGAAGGCCATGATAAAATCAATGACCCGCTGCAATGGCAAGGTAGGACTGTCACTTTCTTCCGCGCTCTTCATCCCCATCACCGCCAGTTCCAGATAGGCCAGGGTGCGGCTGCCGATAACCTCACGCAGCACCATGCCGTTGCCCAGCATGGCATCCGCCACTGTGCGCAGGGAATCCGGATTGTTTTTGTCAAACACGTAATTGTGCATAAAATCCTTATCGTCTTTGTAACAGCAGTCGATGCTCAGCTTCCGGCAAAAATCAGGATAATCGATTTTCCCGTCGATCATCACATCGTACCAATCCCACAGGTAACCCAGGGTGGTAGCCAGCCGTTCATAATAACGCCCCAGCCAGTAGAGCCGGTTCAATTTACTTACTGACAAACTATCCATGTGTCCTTGAAGCCTCCTCCCTGTGAAGAATTCACCACGAAGCTGTCCGGGTTCCGGGAGAACCGGGTCAGTCCACTGGGCCATACCTGCACATCCTCACCGCTGAGGACGAACGCCCGCAGGTCCGCCTTGCGTTCCACGGTCTCGCCCTTTTCCAGAATGGGCAGATCTTTAAAATCAATGACTTCCTGTGCGATAAAGCGCCGCGGCGCATGGATGATGGTGTTCTTCAGGTCCTCCCGCTGCTCCCGGGTTAGGTTTTCACCGAACACCACGCCGTAGCCGCCGGCCTCTGCCACATCTTTAATTACCAATTTGTCAATGTTGTCCAGTGTGTACTTGCGGTCTTCCTCATAATAGGGCAGATAGGTGGGCGCGTTCTTCAGGATTGCGTCTTCACTCAGGTAGTACGAAATCATCTTCGGTACAAAATAGTAGATGCCCTTGTCATCCGCCACCCCGTTGCCCGGCGCGTTCATCACTGCCACGTTGCCCGCGCGATACGCATCCATTAAGTTAGGAATGCCGATCAGGGAAGAAGGTTCAAAGCAGAGAGGATCCATGTACTCGTCGCTGACGCGGCGGTACACGGCGCCTACCTTCACCGGGTCCCGGCTGGTACGGTAATACAAAGTCTGGTTCTCCACAAACAGGTCATTGCTTTCCGCCAGCACCGCCCCTGCCTGTTCCGCCAGATAGGAGTGTTCAAAGTATGCGGCATTGTAACGTCCCGGGGTAAAGATCACATTGATGCCGCCGGTGTTTACGTAATCCATCGTCTGCTTCAGCAAGGCGCCGTAATTCCGGTTGTCCCGTACATGGTAGCGTTTGAAGGTCTCCGGGCTGCAACGCCGGCACAAGGTCCGCGCAATCAGCGGATAAGACGCACCGGAAGGGATTCGCAGGTTATCTTCCAATATATACCACTCGTCGTCCTTGCCTTCCACTAAATCGATACCGGAAATGTGGCTGTACACTTCTTTGGATGGCGTGATGCCCTCACACTGGGCCAGATAACCGGGGGAACGGTATACAAACTCTTCCGGCACCACCCCGTCGCGCACGATCTTCTTGTCGTGATAAATGTCGTAGATGAATTTGTTCAGCGCTGTTACGCGTTGGATCAGTCCTTTTTCCAGCACTTCGTAATCTTTTTCCGGAATCTGCCGGGGAACCGGGTCAAAGGGGAACAGCCGCTCGTTAAACGTTCCGTCCTTGTAGATTCCGAATTTTACACCGTACCGGGCCAGCTGTTCATTGATCTCTTTTGTGTGTGCCAACAGCGTTTTCATAAACAACCCCCCCCACCAATTATTTTACTTGTAATTTATCACATACAGCCCAATCAGGCAAATCACTACGCCTGCGATTTTATTCCAGGCCAGCGGTTCGTGATACAGGAGATACCCTGCCAGCAACAGAAAGCCTGCAAGAATAGCGCTTTGCACAATGAAAGCCGTGCTCACGGGCCAGCCCGCCTTATAGGCGTAAATCCATCCGGCTTCCAGTCCCACAATAACCAGACCCAGCAGGAAAGACGCCCAGTTCAGCCTGCCGTACTCCTGCAAAAGGCTGGCACCGTTGCCGGTGACGAAAAACAAAACGCCGGAAGCCAGCGCCCCTACCAGATACGTCACGGTCAGCGTGGCAAACGCATTCACACCGCCGGGCACTTCTTTCGCGCAAATCTGATACAGTGTGTTGGAAAACACCACCAGTGCGATGGGCCAGACATATGAAACCATTTGTATTACCGTCCCTCTGCTCCATACAACAGGTCAAGCAGTTTGTGATAATACTCGCTCTGCTTATCGTTCAGCTCATCATCGGAACGCATGGTAAGAGTCCAGCCTGCACCGTTAGTCGGATCTTTATAGGAAACAGACAGACTGACGGTGGCTGCATCCAGAGCAAACAGTTCACTTTTGCGAAAAACTTTCCACTTAAAAATCTTATATTCCCGGCCCAGCGCTTCCATTTCTTTGAATACGTTTGCCGAAACTTTCTTTTCCAGCACACGTTCCGGCGAACTGTGCCAGTCTTTGCTGCTGATTTTGTAGCCGGCTTCCGTGTCGCTGAGGCGCGTCAGTTCAATCCGTTCGTGCCCGCCGGTAGAACTGCCGGAACTGACATAGCTGCACCTTGTAACATACGCAGTTTTTTCTTTTACCATGTCCTTGCCGCCTTTGGCCTCCGCCATGCCAAACAATCCGGGCAGGCACAAAGCCAAACATAAAACCATCATTATAATCTTCCAGTTTCTCATTGCATGACCCCCTTGTCAATTCAATTTCAATACACCGGATTCACTGCAGCAACATGAGTTCAGCATGCAACATCCTGCACTACTCAGCTCTGCATTGAATAATGATTCATAAGATGCATCTATCCTTTTTCCGATGATTATCTATTACGTCTTCGGCCTGACCTGTCCGCAATTGATACAGAACGGGCCGGTATTATACTGACCGCAATTACATTGCCAGGAACAGTCCGCAGCATTACCTGAAGAGGTACCGGCCGCATTATTTACAGCACTGTTCCATCCGGCGGCAAATGCCCGCTCAGCCTGTTCCCTTTCCTTAAACGAATCCGTAAAGATGTTTTTCCCAAAAGCGCCGGACAGATTACGGAAGAAATCAATAAACCATTCTTCATTAAAATATTGGTTGTTCTGTGGCGGAATCCCCGTGGCCGCAATGCGTTCACCGCCCGCGTACTGCACCAGCAGGTCCATGTGGTTGGCAGCTCCCGGAGAATGAACGGAGTAACCGTCCAACTGTGCCACATCCCGTTCTTTCAGCAGCCTGTCCAAACGGGTCAGGGCAAAACTGTCCGCATCAAACTCCTCTTCCCGGTTATCGCTGTAACTGTGGAATTCAATTCGGCATCGGGCGCCCTTGGATGTACGGATCAGATGAAAACAGTAGTCCCCGGCAGGATACCATTTCATCTTTTCTTCATCATCGTAAGGCGGAGAAAAATAGGAACAGCGTAAATTGAAAATCTCTATTTCCGTGGAACTGATTTCCACCGGCTTGTCATGTTTTACTGAGAGATCCTTTATCATCGGCCGGAATACCGGAGGCTGATAATCCGGGTTGTGCGCTTCACGCGGATCCGGCATACCGCCCCGTGCCGGCAGCCCGTCCGACATCAGCGGCACATAACCGGCAGGAAGTTTTAAACATGGCAGCAGTTCCGCAGCCCTGCGCCTCATCTTCTTTTCTACGTTTACAGGTTCAATATTTACTTCCTGCGTCTGCGTCGAATCGCATTCCCGGCAAAATTTATCTCCCGGATTCAGTTGACGTCCGCATTCTTTACAAAAGACAGTAGTATTTTCGAAATTATCTTCCATTCTGATCCACTCCTGTCAACTTTGCTTTGCCTCTTCCTCCAAGGTTTCTATCAAAAAGCTCACCGGACGAAAACCGTCATTGCAGGAAAGCATGGCAGACTTCGGATTTTTCATCCATCCCTCATAAAAGTTCTCTGCCCCATGGGCCAGCGCCATCACAAAAGGTGACATGGTTTCCCATGCGCTTTCACATAAGCCTTCCGGTTTTTCCCAGCCATTGGCAATGAACACCTGCCCCTCTTCCATATCGCAGGCGTGTTCCATCGGGTTCTCATATTTTTCCATTAAATCTTTGTGACAGACTTTGCGAATTACCGTAATCTGAATTCTTTTCATTTTGTTTAACCTGATTATCCAAAAGCAAGAAGTTTATGAAATGCAAGAGATTCATCCGCTTTTCTAAAGAATCTTTTACTTTCTTAAGAATCTTTTACGCTCTTACTTCTTCTTCCCTCTGCTCTTTCCTTTTTTACATTTGTAACCAATTTGTTTCTTGCCGTTGAATTCATAATTCTTCAATTCATATTTTTCGGGAAAGGCTTCAATCAGTTTAGATAATTTTTCAAAACCAAAATTGCGCACGTCAAAATCCGGCTTGGCCCGCCGGATAAACTGGCCGGCCGCAGCAATGTTCACATAATTGTCTGTGTCGTCATCATTGATTTGGAATTTATCAAAAGCAATGCGGAGCAGGTTGTGCACTTCATTAATATTCTCATGCTTTTTCACTTTCACTTTGCTGCTTTCGGTTACGCTCTCGGAAGCAGAAGGCTCTTCCACCACAGCGGTTTCTTTTTCCACTCCGATATTTTCCAAAAAGATAAACTCATCGCAGCTGTTCCGGAAGGATTTGGGCGTTTTGTTTTCGCCGATACCGATGACGTACACGCCGGATTCGTGAAGGCTGATGGCCAGGGGCGTATAATCGCTGTCGCTGGCAACAATGACAAAAGCATCGTAAATTCCCTTGTGAAGCAGGTTGATGGCGTCAATGACCAGGGCAATATCCGTAGCGTTTTTGCCGGACACATAATCAAACTGCTGCTCCGCCTTGATGGCCAGCCGTTTCAGTTCGTTTTCCCAGTTCTTTAACGCTTCCTTCTTCCAGTTCCCGTAGGCGCGCTTGACCACGATGCGCCCGTAGGTAGACACTTCCTGAATCACATTTTCAATTTTAGACAACTGCGTATTATCCGCGTCAATCATAAGCACGATACTTTTCAGCGTTTCCATGAACAACCTCCAGGAATAAAATATATGTAATTTCACAGATTTTTGTTTTACCAATGAATCACGTTTCCTTAACGTAACACTTATAAAGAAATTATAACATTTTTTTGCTCCTGATAGAAGCTTTCTATTTTATTAATTACATTTTTTGTTTCTTACAGAAAGTACATAATAATAAATAAATACAAATTTGATTTAACAACAAAACTATGTTATTGTTTTTATAGAAAGTTAAAAAATATAAAATTACCGATTCCATTGTCCGCGCGTTTGTCAGAACCAACTTCATTTTTTCAATTTTTCTACAATAAATTATATGTATGAAGGAGGAACACACCATGGAAATCAATGCTCTCATGATGGACACCACCGATAATGTGGTCACCTGTGTGACGGAAGTTCCGGCAGGCGGCAGGGCCGTTTACCGGAAGGGAGAGGAAATCTGCTCTGTGGTGGCGAAAGAGAATATCCCTTATTGCCACAAAATCGCACTGACAGACATTCCCAAAGGCGGTCACGTCATCAAATACGGTGAAAGCCTGGGCACGGTATCGGAAGATATTTCGGCCGGCAGCTGGGTAGCGGACCACAATCTGTTCAGCGTGCCCCGGGATTATGACAGCGAGCTGGCGCCTGCAGATTTTCAGATGTGTGCCAGACAGTCCGACGGCGCGCCGGACCTGAAAGGATTTAAGTTCTGGGGTTACCGCCGGGCGGAAGGGCGTCCCGGCATCCGCAACCATGTGCTGATCCTTCCGGGCTGTGCCTGCGGCAGCGAAAGTTCCCGCATTGTGGCATCCCAGGTGCGGGGAGCGGTTAATATTGTATTCAACACAGGCTGTTCCGATGTAGCCGCCAACACTGAGATGAGTCAGAAAGTGTTAACCGGCTTCGCCTGCAATCCCAATGTGTACGGCGTGGTCATTATCGGTCTGGGCTGCGAAACAGTCCCCCACTACAAGCTCCGTGAAAAAATCCAGGCTATAACTTCCAAACCGGTGGTTTCTTTTGGCATCCAGGACGAAGGCGGCACCCTGAAAACGATTGAGAAAGCAGTGCGTGCTGCCCGGGATATGGCTGCCGAGGCTGCCATGCAGCAAAAAGAACTGTTTGACATTTCGGAATTCCTGATGGGCATTGAATGCGGCGGCTCCGACGCCACTTCCGGCATCGCCAGCAATCCGGCCGTGGGGGAGCTCAGCGATATTCTGGTCGACATGGGCGCCACCACCATGATGAGTGAGTCCATCGAATGGATCGGCGGCGAGCATGTATTGGCCAAACGCGGCGCCAACAAAGAAATCCATGACCAGATCATTGAAGTCTGCCGGGCTTACGAAGAGCACCTGACCGCAGCGGGTCAGGACTGCCGTGCGGGCCAGCCCACGCCGGGCAACAAGACAGGCGGTCTGTCCACACTGGACGAAAAGAGCCTGGGCTGCATCCGCAAGGGCGGCACCCGCCCTGTAGTGGAAGTACTGGAACAGGGAGTCCCTCCGACCAAACGCGGCACTGTCGTCATGGACACTGCGGGCTACGATATTTCTTCCGTAACCAGTATGGCTGCTGCCGGCTGCCAGGCCATCATCTTCACCACAGGCCGCGGCACCCCCACCGGCAATGCCATCGTGCCGGTATTAAAAGTTACGGCCAACGGGCGCACTTACCAGAAGATGGAAGACAACATGGACATCGACCTGAGCGCCATTATCCGGGGTGAAAAGACCTATCAGGAAATGGGGCGGGAGATGGTGGATGCCATCCATGATATTTGCAACGGCAAGATGACGAAAGCGGAAGCGTTCGGCTTCTCCGATATTGCCGTGGACCATGTATGCCGGTTCGTGTGATTTGAAATATGTTTTCCTAATCATATTGTTACCGTGTTGATACCTCTGTAAAAGCTAACCCCGGAACAGATTGACCTCTTCCGTTCCGGGGTTAATTATTTTCCTGTTTGTTATTACGAAATCACGGATTCACGCATCTGCATGCTTTCCGTTTTTTACAAAAGTCATTCCCATTCAATCGTCGCCGGCGGCTTGCTGGTAATATCGTACACAATGCGGTTGACCCCCTCAACTTCATTGACAATGCGCCTTGAGATGGTATCCAGCACACTGTAGGGAATGTGGGCCCAGTCGCTGGTCATACCGTCAGTAGACAGCACGGCCCGCAGCGCCACGGTGTAGCTGTAGGTGCGTCCGTCTCCCATGACGCCCACGCTGTGAATGTTGGGCAGGCAGGCAAAATATTGCCAGATGGTACGGTCCAGCCTGGCATTGGCAATCTCCTCCCGGAAGATGGCGTCCGCCTCTCTGGTAATCTTCAGTTTTTCTTCCGTCACTTCCCCCAGCACACGGATGGCCAGACCCGGTCCCGGGAAAGGCTGCCGCCACACCAGTTCTTCTGGGATACCCAGCTCGATCCCCACTGCCCTCACTTCATCTTTAAATAATTCCCGCAGCGGTTCGATCAGCTGCAGATCCATATCTTCCGGCAGGCCGCCTACATTGTGGTGACTCTTGATGGTAGCGCTGGTACCGGTGCCGCCGCTTTCCACCACGTCGGGATAAATGGTTCCCTGTACCAGAAAATCCACCTTTCCCAACTTCTGCGATTCTTCATCAAACACGTGGATGAACTCTGCCCCGATAATTTTACGCTTTTGCTCCGGTTCGGTGACACCTTTCAGTTTGCCAAGAAAGCGTTCCGCCGCGTTAACCCGGATAAAGTTCATATCAAAGGTATCTTTGAAAACTTTTTCCACCTGATTCCCTTCATCTTTACGTAACAGACCGTGGTCCACAAAGATGCAGGTGAGCTGTTTGCCAATGGCTTTATGTACCAGCACCGCCGCTACGGAAGAGTCTACCCCGCCGCTGAGGGCGCAGAGTACTTTTTTATCTCCTGCCTTTGCTTTTATTTCCGCCACTTTACGTTCCACAAAAGACTTCATGGACCAGTCGCCTTTCAACTGGCAGATTTCAAACAAAAAGTTGGCAATCATCTTTTTGCCGAACGGTGTGTGCTCCACTTCCGGATGGAACTGCACGCCGTAGAATTTTTTCTCCGCATTGCCCACCGCCGCCACGGGGCAGTCGCCGGTAACGGCTAATAATTCAAATCCCCCAGGCGGTTCCGCCACAAAATCCGTGTGGCTCATCCAGCATATATTCTGTTCGATCAGGTTTGCAAACAACGGCGTTTTCACATCCAGTTCAATCGCTGTCTTACCATACTCCCGGATGTTGGCGGAAGAAACTTTACCGCCTAACGTCTGGCACATGAACTGATGACCGTAGCAGATGCCCAGCACCGGAACGCCCAATTCAAAAATACCCGCATCCGCTTTGGGCGCATTCTCCACATACACGCTGGCCGGACCTCCGGACAGAATGATAGCCGCCGGCTGCATTTCTTTGATCTTTTCCAGCGGGCAGGAATAGGGAACGATTTCGCAGTACACACTGCATTCCCGCACCCGCCGGGCAATCAGCTGGGCGTATTGGGCGCCAAAGTCAATGACCAGTACCAATTCGTGATTTTTCTTCATTATAATCCGTTCCTCCTCATGAAAACCAAAACAATACAAATCAATCCGAAATAAATGACCTGAACACTGATTGTAATTTTTTCTTATATTTATTCACTCTATGTCAATTACAATCATAACGTTTGAAATACCCTTTCAAACAAGAAAAATATACCACAAAAAAACTCACTTTGGCAATAAAATATCTTAGAAAAAATGACAAAAATTGTTGACAAAAAAAACGGTCTTCGATATGATAATTATACACTAGTATAACTATAGTGTATAATTAATTTTTTTTTTGAGAGGGATAGTCATTATGAGAGGAACTGCTGAAAATCAGATTAAATTTATTTCCAAAAAACTGGTCCGGTCTTTCTTCATAGACCGTAAACTAGATTATCTTTTTTCTTTACTGGCTGCTGACGTTTACTATCTGGGTGCCGGCAAGAATATGCAGGCAGAAGGAAAAAAGAAGGTTGAGTTTTTTATTACCAAAGCCTATGGGAATCTGCTTCCCTGCAGCGTAGTACATGAAAAATATACGACGAAGCGGATTGGATGGGAGCATTGGCTTTGCGAAGTCGTCTGCGACCTTCAGGTGACGGAGGAAAGCCGGGAAACCGAACAGGAATGCCTGCATGAGGCATTGCTGTTCCGCCGTCGTAAGGATGCAAAAGTTGGCCAAAACCCGTGGGAACTGGTCTTTATTCATAATTCAATCACCACCAAGTGGTTCTCACCGGAGGAAATGCTGGCAATCCAGCAGGCAAACCGGACCCGTCGGAACACGCATTTATATAATGGCCTGACAGATCGGGAGAAGAAACTTGTGCGCATGATCCGCAGTGGAATACAGATTCGGGATATTGCCGCGGAATTCGGCCTGGCTGAAATTACGATTAAAAAAGCCCTTGCCAAGTTGTATCAGAGGTACAACGTAAAGAACCGTTCCCGGTTGTGCGCTTTCTTTGACGCTGAGGAAAACAATTATTGATAATTTTATAGTGTCTATATTACAAAAGCGGCAGGTTGCCTTGGCAACCTGCCGCAATTTTATTTCTTTATTTGCCTGTAACCGGGCGTTACATCATGCCGGGCATTCCTCCGGGAGGCATGGGGGGCATAGCCGGTTTCGGTTCCGGTTTGTCCGCAACCAGGGTCTCGGTGGTCAGTACCATGGACGCGATGGAAGCCGCGTTCTGCAGCGCGCTGCGGGTAACCTTGGTAGGATCCACAATACCGGCTTCGATCATGTCTACATATTTTTCATTCAGCGCGTCAAAGCCAACGCCTTTCTTGGAATGACGGATCTTGTCAACGATAACAGCGCCTTCCAGACCTGCGTTGTGGGCAATCTGGCGAACCGGTTCTTCAATAGCACGGCGGACGATCATCACGCCGGTCTTTTCATCGCCGACTGCTTTCACTTTGTCCAGCACAGTCTGAGCTTCCAGCAGTGCGGTTCCGCCGCCGGGTACGATGCCTTCCGCAACGGCTGCGCGGGTCGCGTTCAGAGCGTCTTCAATGCGCAGTTTCTTTTCTTTCAGTTCTACTTCGGTAGCCGCGCCGACTTTGATTACGGCAACGCCGCCGGCCAGTTTTGCCAGGCGTTCCTGCAGTTTTTCCTTATCAAACTGGGACGTGGTTTCCGGAATCTGGGCTTTAATCTGTTCCACGCGGGCTTTGATTTCCGCTTTCTTGCCGCCGCCGTCCACGATGGTGGTCAGTTCTTTGCTTACGCGAACCTGACCTGCGCTGCCCAGATCTTCCATGGAAGCGCTGTCCAGCTTGCGGCCCATTTCTTCACTGATTACGGTAGCGCCGGTGAGGATAGCAATATCCTGCAGCATAGCTTTGCGGCGGTCGCCGAAGCCGGGAGCCTTAACAGCCACAGCCTTGAAGGTGCCGCGCAGTTTGTTTACAACTAACGTTGCCAGGGCTTCGCCTTCCACGTCTTCTGCAATGATCAGTAGTTCGCGGCCGGCCTGTACTACTTTTTCCAGTACGGGCATGATGTCCTGGATCACATTGATCTTGCGGTCGGTAATGAATACCAGCGGATTGGTCATAACGGCTTCCATCTTCTCCGCGTCGGTAGCCATGTAGGGAGAAATGTAACCGCGGTCGAACTGCATGCCTTCCACGGTTTCCAAATGAGTGTCCATGGTCTTGGATTCTTCCACGGTGATAACGCCGTCGTCACCAACTTTTTCCATGGCATCGGCAATCAGTCCGCCGATTTCTTCATCCCCTGCGGAAATGGAAGCAACCTGGGCTTTGGCCGCTTTGGTCACAACCTTCTTGGAGGATTTTTTCAGTGCTTCTACCACTGCGTCAACAGCGGTTTTGATACCTTTTTTCAGAATCATGGGATTCGCGCCGGCCACTACGTTCTTCATGCCTTCCCGGATCATAGCCTGGGCCAGCAGGGTTGCAGTGGTGGTGCCGTCGCCGGCTACGTCGTTGGTCTTGGTAGCAACTTCTTTTACCAGCTGAGCGCCCATGTTTTCAAAGGGGTCTTCCAGTTCAATGTCACGGGCGATGGTCACGCCGTCATTGATGATGGAGGGAGAACCGAATTTCTTTTCCAATACCACATTGCGGCCTTTCGGTCCCAGGGTAACTTTTACTGCATCCGCTAATGCGTCAACGCCGCGTTCCAGGCTGCGGCGGGCTTCTTCGTTAAACAGAATCTGTTTTGCCATATTGATTATCTCCTTTGTTATTTGATTTCATTACGTTTGTTTCGCAAACTGTTTAAACAGTTTCTGATCAAAAATTATTTTTTCTTTTTGGTGTCCGGTTCCACAACAGCCAGAATATCCCGTTCTGCCAGGATCAACAGTTCTTCACCGTTGTACTTGACCTGAGTGCCGCAGTACTTTGCAAATACTACGGAGTCACCAACTTTTACGTCAACAGGAACCCGTTTGCCATCAACGATGGCACCGTTACCTACTGCCAGAACCGTACCCTGCATGGGTTTTTCCTTGGAAGCCGTATCCGGAATGAAAATACCGCTTTTGGTCTTTTCTTCCACTGCGTCTGCTTTAACAACTACATTTGCGCCTAATGGTCTTAACATTACTATGTCCCCTTTCTTGTTTGTGAAGCCGCACTCCATGATTTTGCGACTTCAAATCTTTGTGAGAGTTTACAGCAGGCAGCGTTCCTTTAATTCGCCGTCTGCTAAAATTTAAAACAGTTTTGCGGAATCATTAGCACTCAAAAACCATGAGTGCCAACTTCCAATACTTATTATAGCCATATCGAAAAAAAATGCAATAGTCAAAATGACAAATTCTGTTAATTTTACATTTTTTTCATAGTTTTTTTGAAAAATGAAGGTAAATTTGGCAAAAATCATGCTGAAAATATAAAAAACACAGGTAATTTTTGCATTTTTACCTGTGATTTTTATAAAATCGTGTTTTTTGATTTTTTAATCACTGACTTTTTGACTTTATCTTATTCCACACCATTTTTCGTGAACCATTGATGTGTATGTTTGTAAAAGAAAACTAAATTTGTAAAAGAAAACTAAATACCCTATAAAATTTTAAAAAATGCATTTGTAAAAGAAAACTAAATAAGTTCTGCCGCAACACCCTTTTTGTAAAAGAAAACTAAATGAGTTCTGCCGCAACACCCTTTTTGTAAAAGAAAACTAAATAAGTTCCACAGTAACACCCCTTTTTGTAAAAGAAAACTAAATAAGTTCCACAGTAACACCCCTTTTTGTAAAAG